>DATCLP010000033.1:0-10612 GCA_036563855.1 Steroidobacteraceae bacterium
TTCCCGAGGTCAGCAACGAGGCCACGAAGACGAAGCCCGAGAACATCAACATCTCCATCAACAAGGAGGGTCAGGTGTTCTGGAATCAAGTCCTCGTGAAGGACAACGACGAACTGCTACAGCGTCTGGGCGAGATCGCCGTGATGCAGCCGCAACCTGAAGTGCACATTCGCGCCGATCGCGAGACGCGATACGAGAACGTCGGGCGAGTGATCGTCGACGCGCAGCGCAGGGGCATCATGAAGGTCGGCTTCATCACGTTGCCTACCGCCCAGGGCCAGCCCGTCCAATAACGGACGCGAGAGCAAGAGGTAAACGACCATGGCCATGCAAGTAGGCAGCGCCGGCGAAGGCGAGCCGATGTTGGACATCAACACCACGCCGCTGATCGACGTGATGCTGGTGTTGCTGATCATGTTCATCATCACGCTGCCGATCATGTCGCATGCGGTGAAGTTGGACATGCCGCGCCCGTCTCAGAGTCCGCCTCCGCCGGAGGAGATGATCGAACCGATTCGGATCGAGATCGATTGGGACGGAACGATCATTTGGAACGGCTCAGTCGTGCAGATGGGGCAGCTCGAGGGATTCTTTCGAGCCGAGGCCGCGAAAGTCCCGCAACCGGAGTTGCACGTGCGACCCGACCGCCGTGCGCGCTACGACACAGTAGCCAAGGTCTTGGCGCTCGCACAGCGTAACGGCATGCAACGAATTGGTTTCGTCGGCAACGAACAATTCATGGAATAGCCTGCGGCTCAAGGAGCCGTGTGGGTCCTTGCCGGCGACGGGGCGAACCAATTCGCCCCGTCGTCGGTTTCATACTCCGTCCAGCTCGGACGATTGCAGATCGGGAAGAGTCATGACTCCTCTGAAGCGCATTGCCATTGCAGTTTGTCTTGCCGTCGGTGCAGTAGCTGCTTCGTCGGTTTTCGTCCCCGAGGTCGTTCAGGCGGCCGAAGCCAGGGCCAAGATCAGCAGAGCGGTCGGCGTGCCGCTTCAGAAAGCCAAGGAGGCAATGGACGCGAAGGATTGGGACACGGCGCTGGCCGAAATCCAGAAGGCTCAGGCGGTGGAGAAGAAGGCGCCCCACGAGGAATATCAGATCGACGAGTTCCTCGCCTTCGTCCTCGTGCAGCAGCAGAAGTTCGGCGAGGCTGCACCGGTGTACGAGCGCATGATCAGTTCCGGCCTGATGCCGCAGGATCAGGTGAACGTTCGCACGAAGGCCGTCGCCCAGATGTACTTCCAGGTGAAGGACTATCGCAAGGCCGCGGACTGGGCGCAGAAGTGGCTCGACAGCTATGGCATGGCCGAGGACATGGGCGTGCTGCTCGGTCTGGCGTACTACGGGCTCGAAGATTTTCAGAATGCCGCGGCGGCGCTAACCAGAGTCGTCGATCACATCGAGCAATCGAACGAAGTTCCGAAAGAGGACTATCTGCGATATCTCTTCAGCTCCTACGTGAAATTGCAGGATCGTCCTGGCATCGAGAACTCGCTGAAGCGAACCGTTCGACACTATCCGAAGCCCGAGTACTGGGACGACTTGCTCGAGATCTATCGTCGCAAGAGCAACAGCGACCGCGTGACGTTCGGCTTCTATCGGCTGATGAACACCGTCGGAGTGCTGAAGGACAAGGGCGAGTACATGGAGATGGCTCAGCTCGGAATCGAGATGGGCGTTCCGGGCGAGTCTGAAAAGGTCATGCAGCAGGGAGTGGACAAAGGCATTCTCAAGAGCGACGACAAGGCGGAGCAGAGCCGCTTCGAGCGCTTGCTCGCCGACTCGAAGAAGCAGGCTGCTGCCGATCGTGCTTCGCTTGCTCAACAGGCAAAGGAAGCGGAAAAGTCTCCGAAAGGTCAGGCTGACGTCGGTTTGGGCGAGGCATATCTCAGCTACGGCCAATATGAGGAAGCCATCGCCGCCATCGAGCGCGGCATCAAGAAGGGCGGCGTCAACGACGTCGACGAAGCGCAAATCAGCTTGGGTATCGCGTACCTCGAAAGCGGTCAGAAAGAGAAGGCGCGCGAGGCGTTCAAGGCCGTCAAGCCTGGTTCGAGGTGGGCGGATCTTGCCGAGCTCTGGGACCTGCACGCCCAGTCGGTCTCGTCCTGATTCGCTTTCGCTCGATTCGTATCGTGCGGCCCGGGCTCGTCCCGGGCCGTGTCGTTTCGGACTCGCGGAGCGACACCGATCGAGGCGGGCGGTAGAATGACGCTCCCGCCATTTCCGTCGTCGACATGAGCCAGTTCAAGGGCATCCCCATCGTTCCGGCGGCCGCACCTCGGAGCGGTCAGAAATACCGCACGCCTCAGGGGTTCGCGGCCATCAAGGACGGCATCAAAGCAACCGCGAATGCGGCGCATGTCGTCGCCGGGCGCAAGCCGAGTTGGCTTCGCGCTCCTATGCCCGCAGGTGCCGGCTTCGACGCCGTGAAGGCCGTCGTGAAACAGCATCGACTCGCGACGGTCTGCGAAGAGGCGAAGTGCCCGAACATCGGCGAGTGCTGGAACGCCGGAACGGCAACACTGATGCTCATGGGATCGGTCTGCACGCGTGCGTGCCGGTTCTGTTCGGTGGACACCGGCAATCCGCGCGGGTGGCTCGATCCGGAGGAGCCGCTGAATTGCGCGCGTACCGTGCAATTGATGAAGCTGCGCTATGTCGTGCTCACTTCCGTCAATCGCGACGACCTCGAAGATGGCGGTGCGGGACATTTCGCCGCATGCATTCGCGAGATCAAGAAACTGTGTCCGCAGACGGCGGTGGAAGCCTTGACGCCGGATTTCCAGGGCAAGCTTGCGGATGTGGAAACCGTCGTGTCGAGCGGTCTCGACGTGTTCGCTCAAAACGTCGAAACCGTGCGCCGACTGACGCATCCGGTTCGCGATCCGCGGGCCGGTTACGAGCAAACACTGACTGTTTTGCGGCACGCGAAGCGGTTCCGTCCAGATGTGTTGACGAAAACCAGCCTCATGTTGGGTCTCGGCGAAACCGACGACGAGATTGCAGAGGCGATGGACGACATTCGCGAGGCCGGCGTCGATATCCTGACGCTCGGGCAATATCTGCGTCCGACAATGAACCACCTGCCCGTCGAGCGTTGGGTGACGCCCGAGGAATTCGAGCGCTATCGGGAGTGGGCGCTCGCGAAGGGATTCCTCGAGTGCGTGTCAGGTCCGCTCGTCCGTTCGAGCTATCGCGCCGAGCGCGCATTGGAGCGCAACAACGCCGGCCTCACGCGCGGTCGTGCGACGGCAAAGCCCTAGTCGGCGTTTCGTCTCGGACGGGTCACTTGCTGAAATGACCGCTCTTTCGCGAGAAGCAGTGCGGATTCCGATCCCGACTCTGCATTGGCTCGGTCGCGTCGAATACGAGCCGACGTGGCGGTCGATGCAGCAACTTACCGCAACTCGCGACGCCGGCACGCCCGATCAGATCTGGTTCCTCGAGCATCCGCCGGTATTCACGCTCGGGATGAACGGTAGACCCGAGCATGTGCTCGCGCCTGGCGACATTCCGGTCATCAACATCGATCGAGGCGGCCAAGTGACGTATCACGGACCGGGCCAGCTCGTCGTCTATCCGCTGATCGACATGCGCCGTGCGCGAATCGGAGTGCGTCAGCTCGTCGTCGCGCTGGAGGACGCCGTGATTGCGCTCTGCCGCGAGCGCGGCGTGACGGCGAGCGGAAGACGCGATGCACCCGGCGTCTACGTCGATGGACGCAAGTTGGCGAGCATCGGCCTACGCGTGAGCCGGGGATGTAGCTATCATGGGCTCGCGCTCAATGTGGCGATGGACCTCGAGCCGTTTCAGAGAATCAATCCGTGCGGTTATGCCGGATTGCAAGTCACCGATCTCGCAACGCTCGGGATCGCCGATTCTCTCGTGAACGTGGCGCACGCATTGGCGCCCCATCTCCTTCGGATCTTGGGTTTACCGCTCGAAGCGGCGTGGAATTGATTTCGTAAGACAATCTGGCAGGAAAAGCTCATGCGCGCAGTCGTGCTACGCAGTTACGGACCCCCACCGCAGTTGGCCGTCGAGGAGGTTGCGCCTCCTCAGCTTCAGCCCGGCCAAGTGCGCATACGCGTCCACGCCGTCGGCTTCGGTTTTCCCGACGCGCTGATGATTGCGGGCAAATACCAAGTCAAACCGGAAGCTCCGTTTACGCCTGGCAATGAAGTCGCAGGCGTCGTGACCGAAGTCGGCCCGAATGTCGCGAACGTCGAAGTCGGCGCGCGAGTGCTCGTCGCTGCGGGACAGGGCGGCCTTGCCGAGGAATGCGTTGCCAATGCGGCTTCGCTCATTCCGTTGCCCGAGTCCATGACCATGGCGGCCGCGGCAGGCTTTCTGGTCAACTACGGCACGACGTATCACGCATTGGTTCAGCGCGCGAAGCTTCAGCCGGGCGAGAGCTTGCTCGTGCTCGGCGCAGCGGGCGGCGTTGGCATCACGGCCGTCGAGATCGGCAAGGCGTTGGGTGCGCGGGTGCTTGCTGCGGCGAGCACGGACGAGAAGCTCGCGCTTGCCAAAGAGCACGGCGCAGATGCCGTGTTCAACTACACGACCGAGAACATCAAGGCGAAGGTGATGGAGTTCACCAACGACCGCGGCATCGATGTCGCGTACGACCCGGTCGGAGCGGATTACGCCGAGCAAGTCGTTCGCAGCATGGCGTGGAACGGACGCTATCTCGTGATCGGCTTTGCCGGCGGCAAGATTCCGGCGATCCCGCTCAATCTGCCTCTGTTGAAAGGCTGCTCTCTCGTCGGCGTGTTCTGGGGCGCTCATACGCGCCGCGAGCCCGATGTTCATGCCCAGAACCTGCGCGATCTGTTCAAGCTCTTCCAGGAAGGCAAGATCAAGCCGCACATCACGGAGCTGCAAGGCCTCGATCGCTTCACCGATGCGCTCGAAATCCTGAACGGCCGCAAGGCGACCGGCAAGGTCGTCATTCGGGTGGCGGAAGGGGAAAAGTAGCTTTAGCTTCGTTGATCGAGAAGGGCGACGGGCTACGGCCAGAGGTGTACACCATTAGCCTATCTGTGCGCATGATTCGTGGAGCGAATGCGTGCGGCGAAGGGGAAGTCGCGCACTGAGTGATTGCTCCTTGCGGCTAAAGCGAAGCGAAAAGTGCCGGGGTGAGGCGGCGAACCGCTCAAGACGTTCGAACGTCACGAACGTCAGCTTCCAGCGCTTCTAGCCGTGGCCCTATTCGTTCAGCCTACAGCCTGGTGCTATAGCACCACGAGCACCCGCTCGCACGACGTCAGCTCGCGATAGAGCGCATCGAGCTGCGCTCTGCTTTGAGCGCTGAACGTGCAGGTGACGCTCAGATAGTTGCCGTCCCTGCTCGCACGCTCTTCGATGTTCGCGGCATCGAGAGCGCCGACGTGCTTCTGCACGATACCGACAACCAGACTGCGGAAGTCGTCGGTCCTGCGGCCCATGACCTTGAGGGGAAAGTCGCAGGGAAATTTCATGACCGAGTCGGACATGGGCCCTCTATGAGGGGTTGAACGCACAGAGTCAAGTCCCGTCGAGTGCGGGCGTGTTTGCCAGGCGTTTTCGCATCTCGAGTAGGCGTTCGTTGACTTCGCGCCACCTCGGACCGGGCTTACCGTCGCCGACCGGCTTGCCATCGATGCGGGTGACGGGCAACACATCGCGCGTCGCGGCAGACAACCAGATCTCGCGTGCCCGGACAAGCTCGTCGGTGCTTACACGACGCCGCTGAACCGGTTCGCCGATCACCTCGAGCGCTGCATCGCGCGTCGTGCCTGGAAGGATGCGGCGGCTATCGGGCGGCGTCACGATCGTGCCCTCGATCACGAGAAAGACGCTCGTCGAAGCGCCTTCGAGGACTTCGCCGTTACTCACGATGATGGCTTCCTGGGCGCCGGCCTCTTTCGCGCGCTGCTTCATCAACACGTTCGCCAGCAGCATCGTCGACTTGATGTCGCAACGTCCCCAGCGGAAGTCCTCGACGGTGATCGCAGCCAATCCGCGTTCGCGCATCTCGTCGGTGAGCACGGGTAGCGGACAGGCCATTGCGAAAACGGTCGGATTCGCTTGCGCAGGAAACGTGTGATCGCGGCCGAGCTCCATGCCGCGGCTGACCTGGACATAGAGGTACATGTCGCCGCCGCCGTTGCGGCGAATCAGCTCGTTCAGCACGTCGTGCCACTCCCGATGCGTAAGCGGCGGCGCGATGCAGATTTCAGCGAGGCTGCGCGCGAGTCGATCGAAATGCTCGCGGAAACGGAACATGCGTCCGGAGAAGGCCGGCAGCACTTCGTATACGCTGTCGGCGAACAGGAATCCGCGATCGAGCGGCGAGATGCGCGCTTCCTCGAGCGGAAGAAAGCTTCCGTTCAGATAACAGATCGGATACGGCTGCGCAGCCATCGGCTGCTCATTCGAACATCAGCAACACTTCATCCCACAAACGCCCGAAAACGCCAGCGGGAGGTACGTCCGCAACCGGATACAGGTCGTACGTGCCGACGAGGTTCTCGCCTCGCGTGATGCGCAGCTTTCCTGCCGCCGTGGCGCGCTCGAGAGGAGCGAGCAGAGGGTGCGCAACGTCCGCTGCGCCGGCGAGCGCCGCATCCTGTCCGCGAGGAACCGTCACATAAATGTCCTCGCGCGGGGCAAGCGCGATCTCGTTGACCTCGCCCTTCCACACTCGCGCCGTCAAGACCGGCTTGTCCGCCGCTATGAGGTGTTTCGTCTCGAAGAAGCGGAACCCATAGTTGATGAGCGCGAGGCTCGCATCTTCGCGGGCGCGCACGGAAGGCGCACCCATCACGACCGAGATGATCCGCATACCGTCGCGCATGCCGGTCGCAACGAGACAGTAGCCGGCGCTCTCGGTGTGTCCGGTCTTCAAGCCATCGATCGAGGGGTCACGGTCGAGCAAGCCGTTGCGATTCGGCTGCGTGATCTTGTTCCAGGTGAACTCGCGCTGCGAGTACCACTTGAAATACTGCGGGAACTCGCGGATGAGCGCCGCGGAGAGTACTGCAATATCGCGAGCAGTCGTGTAGTGCTGTGCCGACGGCATTCCCGGGCTGTTCTCGAAGTGCGTGTCGACCAAGCCGAGCTTCTGCGCGTACTGATTCATCAAGTCGACGAACACGGGCTCGCTGCCGGCTACGTGTTCCGCGAGGGCGACCGTGGCGTCATTGCCCGATTGCACGATCATTCCCTGAATCAGGTCCTCGACGCGCACTTTGCTTCCGACCTCGACGAACATGCGCGAGCCTTCCTGAGCCCGCGCATGCCGGCTGATCGTGACCAGATCGTCGAGCGTGATGCGGCCATCCGCGAGCGCGTGGAAGACCGCGTAGGCCACCATCAGCTTCGTGATGCTCGCCGGTTCCACCCGCTCGTTTTCGTTGAAGGCGGCGATCACGGCACCTGTCGTGTAGTCGATGACGTAATAGCTCCGTGCAGGCACTTGCGGCGGTGCAGGGATAGGGATCGGTTGCGTCGTCGACGTCGTCGTGCCGGAGAGCAGCGCCACGGGCACGCTGCTAGCTGAGGCCGGTGCGGAATCGGCTGCATTGGCAACTGCAGGCGCCTCCGAATCCGAACAGGCAGCGCAGACGAGCACAGCGAGGACGCAGGTGAGAGCGCGTACGGGACGAGACAGGATTTGCATGGACGATTTCTCGAATCCGAACTGATTTGAACGCGAATCTTACCGACCGCGTGGGCCGGAAAGTAGGCGAAAAATGCGCTGTTCGAGGACGCTTGATGGCAGAACGGCGGCAGCGCGTCAGTTCGCGGCGAGGTGGGCGTCTTCGATGCCGAGCTTCTTCAGGCGCGCGAGCGTGCGGTCGAAATCGGCGACGCTCGGCACCGGCCCGACTCTCACGCGATACAGGGTACGGCCATCCACCGCATCGGCGCGGATGCTGGCGTTGGTGATGCCTTCGGCGCGAAGTTGAGCCACGAGTTTCGTCGCATTGGCCTCGGACGAGAACGCGCCCGCCTGGACGAACAGCGCGCTGGGCGCCGAAGCGACCGTTTGCGGCGGCTCTTTCGCTGAAATCGCCCGGACTTCGACGAATGCTGTGCCGCTGCGGAGCATATCGAGCTTTGCGGCGGCCGTATACGACAGATCGATGATACGACCTTCCTTGAAAGGACCTCGGTCGTTGACGCGCACGACGACGCTACGCCCGTTGCTCAGGTTCGTGACCTGCACGTACGTCGGCAGCGGCAAGGTCTTGTGCGCAGCCGTCATGGCGTACATGTCGTAGACCTCGCCGTTCGAGGTGTACTTGGAATGAAAGCCGGGGCCGTACCACGACGCGACACCCCGCTCGACGTAGCCCTCGGCCGACTGCAGCACGAAGTAGCGTTTGCCCAGCACCGTATAGAACGGCGGATTACCTTTTGCCGATCGCGGCTCGGGTTTGGGAACGGCGTCAGGAATCGAAGCGATGTCGGTCGGCGGGGTAGTGGGCGGTGGAACCGGCTCGGTGCGTCGCGGAGCGGTGACGCAGCCTGCGAGCACGCCGCCGATGCACAAGAGCGCGAGGCCGGTGCGTGCCAGCGTTCGAAACTCCGCATCCACTCGCATCAAGGCCGCACGTCCTGCATGAAGCCCTGGATGGCCGTTCCGAGCTCGTGCACGGCGAGTGCGTACATCGTGCTGCGGTTGTAGCGCGTAATGACGTAGAAGTTGTTGAAGCCTACGCGATACTCAGGCCCGTTCTTTCCTTGGAGCACGACGAACATCGCCGGCGCATCGTCCGGTTGATCGGTCCTAAAGCTCACGCCTTTCTCGCGGAGCGACTGCACCGTCTCGTTGAGCTCGAGCGCGAGATCGAAGCGGCTCAAGTCTGGATCGTCGAGCGTCGCTGTTGCGACGACCGCTTCGCCCTCGCGCCAGCCGTGCACTCGAAGATAGTTCGCGACGCTACTGATCACGTCGTCCCAGCTCGACCAGAGGTCGCGCTTACCGTCGCCGTTCCCGTCGATGGCGAATTTGCGATAGCTCGTCGGAATGAACTGCGGGATGCCCATTGCGCCCGCGTACGAACCCAACGCGCGCTTGGGATCGACGTTCTCTTCCCGCACAAGCAAGAGGAACTGTTGCAGCTCGCCTCGGAAGAAAGGCGCGCGCGGCGGGTAGTCGAAAGCGAGCGTTGCGAGCGCATCGATCACTCGATAACGGCCCGTGATGCGCCCATACGAGGTCTCGACGCCCAAGATACCCGCGATCGTCGCGGCGATGCCAGGATCGTTGAGGGCATCGAGCCGCGCTGCGTTCGCGAGCCAGAAATCCGCACCCTGCTGAATGCGGCGTTCGGTCAGGAATCGCTCGCGATATTCGAACCACGGTACGACGCGCTCGGCCGGCCGGCTGATGGCATCCAGGATCGCCTGCTTGGTTTCCGCTTGTGCGAGCAGGTCGCGAATCTCCCGCTCGTCGAGATTGAATTCGGCCGCCGTTTCCTTGATGAACGCTCGCACTTCCGGCCTCGAATGATCGAGCGCAGCGGAAGCAGGAGCGATCGCGAAAGCGCAGATGAAGGGGATGACGAAAAACCTGATCACTCGATGACGGCTCGCGTGGAATTCTTGCGCTATCGGCGCACGAGTTTTCGCTTGGCGCACAGCGACATGAGAATACCGAAACCGGACATGAGGGTCACCATCGCCGTGCCGCCGTAGCTGACGAGCGGCAGCGGCACGCCGACGACCGGAAGCAACCCGATGACCATGCCGCTGTTGACGAAGACGTATACGCAGAACGTGAGCGCGATGCTTCCCGCCGCAAGTCGTGCGAATGTGTCCTGTGCGCTCGCTGCCAGATACAGCGCGCGACCGACGACGAACATAAATAGCAAGAGCACTGTCAGCAGTCCCAAGAGGCCCCACTCTTCGCCGATCACGGCAAAGATGAAGTCGGTCGAGCGCTCGGGCAGAAACTCGAGCTGAGCTTGGCTGCCGCGCAAATAGCCCTTACCGAACACGCCGCCCGAGCCGATCGCGATCTGGGATTGAATGATGTGATAGCCCGCACCGAGCGGATCGTTCTGCGGGTCCAAGAACGTGAGCACGCGTTGGCGCTGGTAATCGTGGAGTAAGAATTCCCACGCAACATAGGCGAGCGGGATCAGGAGGCCGATCGCACAGAGGATGTACCGGAGGCGCAGACCTGCCAGGAGAACGACCATTCCGCCTGCCGCAGCAACGAGCAGCGCCGTACCCAAGTCCGGCTGTTCGGCGATCAACACCGTTGGGATGACGATCGCGATGCCGAGCGCGAGCGTGGCGGGGAGGCTCGGCGGCAGCGCACGCTCGTGCAAGTACCACGCGCATGCAAGCGGCACGGCGATTTTCATCAGCTCGGAAGGTTGAAAGCGCACGATGCCGAGATCCAGCCAGCGCTGTGCGCCCATCGCGATGTCGCCGGTCAGTGCGACCGCAACCAATAACGCCAAGCCGATCAGGTACGCCCAAGGTGCTGCGACCCGGATCAAGCGCGGCGGCACCTGGGCGAGCGCGATCATAACGACGAGCGCCAATCCGAAATGCAAAGCCTTCGCCTCGAGCATGGAAATGTTGCGTCCCGAGGCGCTGTAC
>DATCLP010000034.1:0-3882 GCA_036563855.1 Steroidobacteraceae bacterium
GGTTGGGTGCGGGTGCCGGCCGGCGTGCTTGGTGCATGATCGAACGTCGCAAGATCAAAACGCTTCTCGTTGCGAACCGCGGCGAGATTGCGATCCGAGTCATGCGTGCCGCGGCAGAACTCGGCATTCGCACGGTCGCCGTTTATTCGCACGAGGATCGCTTCTCGTTGCATCGCATGAAAGCGGACGAGAGCTATCTTGTCGGCGCAGGCAAATCGCCCGTCGACGCCTACCTCGATATCGAGGACATCATTCGGATCTCGCGCGCGGCGAAAGTCGACGCGATCCATCCCGGTTACGGTTTCCTCGCAGAGAATCCCGAGCTCGCTGAAGCTTGCGATGCAGCGGGGATTTCGTTCATCGGGCCGACGGCCGACATGATGCGCCGGCTCGGCAACAAGGTCACCGCGCGCAGTCTTGCTGTCCAAGCAGGTGTTCCGGTCATGCCTGCCACAGGACCGCTGCCTCGCGACGACGCGCAAGTGCTCGAGGCGGCGCGCGCCATCGGCTTTCCGGTCATGCTGAAGGCGAGCTGGGGCGGCGGCGGACGCGGCATGCGCATCGTGGAACACGAAGGCGAATTGTTGGAGCTCGTAGCCACGGCTCGTCGAGAAGCCAAAGCCGCGTTCGGCAACGATGAAGTCTATCTGGAAAAGCTCATTCGTCGTGCGCGGCACGTCGAAGTGCAACTGCTCGGCGACGCACACGGCAATCTCGTGCACTTGTTCGAGCGGGATTGCACCGTCCAGCGCCGCAATCAGAAAGTCGTCGAGCGTGCACCCGCGCCGTATCTCGACGATGCACAGCGAGAAACGCTCTGCGAAGCGGCGCTGAAGATCGGCCGGGCAGTACGCTATCGCAATGCCGGCACGGTCGAGTTCCTGCAGGATATCGACACCGGCGCGATCTATTTCATCGAAGTCAATCCGCGTATTCAGGTCGAGCACACCGTCACGGAGGCCGTTACCGGCATCGACATCGTCAAGGCGCAGATTCGCATCGCCGAGGGCGCGGCGATCGGTTCGCCCGAAAGCGGCGTTCCTGCGCAGCCGCAGATCCGGCTCAACGGCTATGCGATGCAATGCCGTGTGACGACGGAGGATCCGGAGAACGATTTCATTCCGGACTACGGCCGCATCTCGGCATATCGCAGTCCGGCCGGCTTCGGTATCCGGCTCGATGCAGGCACTGCCTATTCCGGCGCGATCATTACGCGCTCGTACGATTCGTTGCTGGTGAAGGTCACGGCGTGGGCGCCGACAGCTGAAGAGACCATCGCACGTATGCATCGTGCGCTGAACGAGTTCCGGGTGCGTGGCGTGATGACGAATCTGCGGTTCTTGGACCGCGTCATCTCTCACCCCAAATTTGCAACTGCCGAATACACGACCAAGTTCATCGATTCGACACCGGAGCTGTTCGAGTTTCCGCGCAAGCGCGATCGTGCGTCGCGGCTGCTCAATTTCCTCGGCGACGTCATCGTCAACGGCAATCCCGAAACCAAGGACCGACCTAGACCTGCGAGCTTGAAGCCGCCGAAGCTGCCCAACGTCGAGCTACCTGAAGCCGCACCAGGAACCAAGCAGCTCCTGACCGAGATCGGACCGGAACGTTTCGTCAAGTGGATGCTCGAGCAGGAGCGGGTGCTCGTCACCGATACGACGATGCGCGATGCGCACCAATCGCTGCTCGCGACGCGTATGCGCAGCTACGACATGTGGGCAATTGCCCCGTACTACAGCGCGTTGCTGCCGCAGTTGTTCTCGGTGGAGTGCTGGGGCGGGGCGACGTTCGACGTCTCGATGCGCTTCCTGCGCGAATGCCCCTGGGAACGCTTGCAGCGGCTGCGCGAGACCATGCCGAACCTGTTGCTGCAGATGCTGCTGCGTTCGGCGAATGCCGTCGGTTACACGAACTATCCGGATAACGTCGTCCGCTATTTCGTGAAACGGGCGGCGGCTGCCGGCATCGATGTGTTCCGTGTATTCGATTCGCTGAATTGGGTCGAGAACATGCGCGTCGCGATCGACGCCGTGTGCGACAGCGGGGCGCTCTGCGAAGCGGCAATCTGCTACACCGGTAATCTGTCGGACCCGAAGAACACCAAGTACGATCTCAAGTATTACGTGCGTCTCGCCCGCGAGCTCGAGGCAGCAGGGGCTCACGTGCTCGGCATCAAGGACATGGCAGGCTTGTGTCTGCCGAGCGCGGCGTACATGCTCGTGAAAACGCTGAAAGAAGAAGTCGGCCTGCCGATTCATTTCCATACGCACGACACGAGCGGCATCGCGGCAGCCAGCGTGCTGAAGGCGATCGAGGCGGGCGCCGACGCAGTCGACGGCGCAATCGATTCGATGAGCGGAACGACTTCGCAGCCGAATCTCACGTCGATTGTCGAGGCGCTGCGGTTCGGGCCGCGCGACACCGGCTTGAACCCGGATCATCTGCGTGCGATCTCGGCCTATTGGGAGCAAGTACGCCGGCTGTACTGCGCGTTCGAGAGCGATCTGCGTTCCGGTGCGTCCGAGGTGTACACGCACGGCATGCCGGGCGGACAGTTCACCAACTTACGAGAGCAAGCACGCTCGCTCGGCATCGACGATGCGCGCTGGCCGGAAGTGGCGCGCGCTTACGCGCAAGTGAACGAAATGTTCGGCGACATCGTGAAGGTGACGCCGACCTCGAAAGTCGTCGGCGACATGGCGCTAATGATGGTGACGAGCGGCCTGACGCCCGAAGCCGTTCTCGATCCGGACACGGAAGTCGCCTTTCCGGAATCCGTCGTCTCGTTCTTCCGTGGCGAACTTGGACAGCCAGAAGGCGGCTTTCCGATCGAGCTACAGCGCAAAGTGCTGAAAGATGCGGAGCCGCTCAACGAACGGCCAGGAAAGCTGCTGCCGCCGATAGATCTCGAGAAAGCTCGCGCGGAAGCCAACGCGCAAGTCTGGCGGCCCGTCACCGACGACGAGCTGGCATCGTATCTCATGTATCCGAAAGTCTTCGTCGAGTACATGCAACGACGGCTCGAAGGCGGGCCGGTATCGATGTTGTCGACGCCGGTGTTCTTCTACGGCCTTGCGCCCGGCGAGGAAGCTTCGATCGACATCGAGCGCGGCAAGACCTTGATCATACGGTTCGTCGCCGCCGGCGAATTGCAGAGCGATGGGACACGTACGCTGTTCTTCGAGCTGAACGGCCAGCCGCGGTCAGTGCGCGTCCGCGATCGTTCGCACGTAGCGACCATCGCCGAGAGGCGAAAAGCGCAAGCCGGAAATCCCGCCCACGTCGCCGCGCCGATGCCGGGCACTGTCGTCGCCGTCTCCGTTTCGCCGGGCAGCAAGGTCCACCGCGGCGATACGCTCATCACGATCGAGGCGATGAAGATGGAAACTGCGGTCCGCGCGGATCGCGATGCGACGATCGCGGCCGTTCATGTTCGCGCAGGCGACGCCATCGATGCGAAGGATTTGCTGATCGAGTACGTGGCTGCGGCTCATTGAAACAGCACTTGCTCCTTGAGATTGGAGCCTGCCCCGATACGGCAAGCGCAGACGACAAAGCAAGCGGCACAAGAGTCACTAGTCATCTCCGCCTGCAACTTGCCGAAAATTGGTGCACGCTCTGTGCACGCTCTTGCACGCTCTGGACACCCACCGAATATTTGCACGATTCGCCGAGAAAATCGCGCACTCAAGTAGTTCGTACTGACCTAAGGTGAGCGCATCGATGGATCGATCGCTCACCGATGGGCTACGCACGCAAGAACCTGATCTGTCTGGACGACACGCCCTACTACCACGTCATCTCCCGATGTGTGCGTCGCGCGTGGCTCTGGGGGTTCGATCCCTACGCCCAGCGCGATTACTCCCATCGCAAGCACTG
>DATCLP010000035.1:0-3818 GCA_036563855.1 Steroidobacteraceae bacterium
CATTCACTCGTTGGCGCGATGGACCGGACGGCCAGCCCCTGCTGCCTCAAGGCGCCATACTGACCGCGCGCCAATGGGCGCAGTTCGGAGAATTCGTTCGACACGGCGCGATGATCGAGGGCAAACGCATCGTCGATGCGAAAGCCTTCGAGGAACTGTTCATCGGCAGTAAGGCGAACGCCGCGTACGGGCTGACGTGGTGGTTGCCGCGCCACTCTACGAGCAACGATCCCGTTACGTCACTGTTCGATCTGGCGCGAAATCCGCACGCGGTTCCTCAGGACTTGGTGATTGCATCCGGCGCCGGCGAGCAACGGCTCTACGTCATTCCCTCGCTCGGCATTACCGTGGTTCGACAGGGCGAGATCGATTTGACCAACCCGACTGCATCCCGGCAGCGCTGGTCCGACACCGATTTCTTGGCGGCGCTTGGTATTGCATCTGCCGATGGGGAATAAGAGGGGTTGCTGAGCCCTACTGCCTCAACCGGCAACAACCTGCCTCAGGAACTTCTTGCAAGCGTCGATGACTGCATCGACGAACGCTGCATCCACGCAACGCAAGTCGTCGCTGCGAGTGTGATGGAAGCGGTGCGCGCCGAAGATTCCTGCGAAGCGCGGATAGCCTGCAGCCTCGACATCCGCCAGCTCGCCGCTTGCACCTCCGCGCGACGGATACGCACTTTCGAGCCCGGGTAATCCTTTGAACGCTTCTCGCGCGGCTGCGACAGCATCGTCGCTCGTCATGAGAAAGCGTTGCGGATCGACGCTCGGCAACGGGCGGAGCGTACCGCCTGCTTCGTGCCAGTCGCGCGCGGCCACGTTTGCGCCGAGATGGAACCAAAAATCCGTATCACTGGGCTTCGGCACGTGCGTAGCCAGAAGTTGCTTCGCGCCGAGATATTCGTATTCGTGTCCACTGGCCGAAACGAAGGCGATATCGTGCCGCGTGAACACCGACGGTGCCCAACGCGCAAGCGCAAGCCAAGCTGCGACGCCTGGACCGCGTTCGCCGACGCAATCGAACCAGCCAGAGCGCGGCGTCGAGATCACGAGCCAACGACCGCGGCGACGGTCGAGTCGTCCGATCACATTGAATGCTTCACGCCGGCCGCCGTCGCCATCGATATAGAGCGTCGCATCGCTATGCGATGTAGCGGCAGCAATAAACGGCCCGGCATCCTTGGGCGCCAGCACTGCGACCGGCGCATCGAACATGGGATGTTCGCCATCGCAGTTCAATGCAATGGCTTCTTGTGTCGGTCCAGTCGTGATCAAAACGACCGCGCGAGCGCCCCGTTCGATGAGCTGGCTCACGCTATTACGAATCGCCGGCGAAAGCGCGGTCGACCATCGAGCGTAGGGAAGCGTGA
This sequence comes from Steroidobacteraceae bacterium, assembly GCA_036563855.1. Lineage (GTDB taxonomy): Bacteria > Pseudomonadota > Gammaproteobacteria > Steroidobacterales > Steroidobacteraceae > Steroidobacter. The sequence goes on from DATCLP010000035.1 coordinate 1,373, forward strand.
GCAGCACGACTTTGTCTTTGACTGCATCCAACCGCAAATCGGTCGTGTGCACGTGAATGAGCGGTCCATTGACGCCTCGAGGACCCGTCGGCACGACGATGGCTTGAGGAATGACGTCTGCTCTGCGATCGCCGCACACGAGCTCCGAACGTCGCGGTTCGAACCAGGGCACGGAAAACGTCGGCCGCTCGACCTTGAATCCGGCTTGCATGAGCACGTCGGCAAACCAAGCACCCGTGGCCATATCGCCCTTCCCACCCGAGGATTTGCTCCCCAATCGCGCGTATCGCTCGAGCGCTTCGGCTGTGGTCTCCGCCGCAGCTTGCGCATAGATGACACTGGATACGCTCATCGCGGCCATCGAACCGATCATGAAATCGCGTCGCGTCGCCATTGTTTCAGTTGATAGTTGACATTGAGAGTTGATAGCTAGGAAGACGCTTCGTGTCTCGAAAGGGATACTTGACACCGAGCGACGCCGTTCACGATCGATAGCCGACAACGAAGCGGCGCGCATCCTCAATAGCCTTCCCTTATCAACCGTTGATTTTCGATTGTCAATCGTCGATTGCTAATGCTGGTATCGGGGGTATCTCGCTGCTACGCTCGCCCATTGTGAGCGAACGCTGCGACATCGAGCTGGCGACTTCCGCGGATGCTCCTTACATCGCGGAGCTTTCGCGCGTCGCGATCGAGCATGGGCTCCCATGGCGCTGGACCCAGGATCGCGTCCGTGCATGCATCCAGGATCGGAATACCAACGTGATCGTCGCCAGATGCAGGGGCCGCATCGTCGGATTCGCAATCATGGCGTATGGCGACGTGGAAGCTGCACTGCTCTTGTTCGGCGTCGAAGCCAGATATCGGCGCCAGGGTATCGGGTCTCAGCTACTCGAATGGCTCGAGGTCACTGCTCGAACAGCCGGCCTTCGCGCCATCCGGCTAGAAGCGCGTCAAGACAACCGCGCAGCCTCGGCCTTCTATCGTCACCATGGATTCGAGGAGATCGGCGTCGTCCACGGTTACTACCAAGGATTGGAAGACGCGGTGAGGTACCTCAAGCGGCTGTGAAGCCGCTTGAGACAGTTAAACGGGACGCGCACGCAGGTGCGCGCCTTCTTTAATTCTCAATTCTCAATCCCAGCGCAGCGCTTTCAAGCGCTCGCGGTTTTCGGCCAGCCAGTACCCCGCCACCAGCGTCTTCATATCCTTGATCTCGGCGCGGCGGACGCGGTCGATGAACTCGAGCGCAGGGATCACGACTGCGCGGACGTCTTCCGACTCATCTGCATTTCCGTAGATCCCTCCGGCGTTCGCGGCGTCGACGATTCCGGCGACGATGGCGATCTTTTCGGAGGTTCCGCCTGAGCTCACGAACGCACCCGGGTGCACGATGAGGGGATCGCGCAATTCGAGACCTGTTTCTTCCTTAACTTCGCGGACAGCTGCTTCTACCACGGATTCTCCCTCTGCGATGCCGCCCGCCGGCAGGTTGTCGGTGAACGGATCGTCGCCGGCGACGAGACACCCTGGACGGAACTCGTTCGCGAGCACGACCACATCCCGCACCGGATCGTAAGCGAGTACCGCAACGGCATGCCCTCGCTCCATCACTTCGCGAACGACACGCTGCGAGCCGCCGGCGTGCTTGTCGACCTCGAATTCATAGCGGGTGACGTTCAAAAAACCTCTTGCGACCGGCACTGCAGACTTGATCGACGCACGCAACTTCTGTGACGTCATTTGTACGCCTCTCGGTTTCGACGAGCGTTCAGAACCTATCTCAAAACGTCAGGTACTATTTGCCATCATCGACCCGTCACAATCAGGGTATCTGCCATGCGCTTCATTCTTCGTTACCTCCTCTTCGCGATTGTCATCGCGCTGCACGTCGGCCTGGCGCCGGTTGTATACGCGCGCAACGCCGACCTCGATGCCTTCTTCGACCAGTTCGCAGCCGAGTGGGTCGAGAACGATCCCGACCTTGCGACGGCAACGCGCTATTTCAGCGGACCCCGGCAGCAACGTCTGGAACGCATGTTGACGCCCGAGACCCGTCAATGGCGCAACGAGCGTGCCAAACGCGCCGAACGCGGCATTCGTGCGCTCGAGAAGTTCGATCCGAGCACGATGAGCGACACGCAGCGCATTTCCGCGGAGCTCATGCGCTGGCAACTGCAAGCCGTCATCGACGCGAACGCCTTCGCCGACTACGAGTTCCCACTCAATCAGTTCCGCGGCGCCAACGTCGGCCTGATAGACGGCCTGACGGTGCAACACCCGCTCGCGACCGCGCAGGACGCCGACAATTATCTCGCGCGCATGTCCCAAATCGACGAGCGCATGAAGGAAGCGCTCGCCGAAGCACGGCGACTCGCGCGCAAGAACATGATTCCGCCGCGGTTCATCCTGGAGGCGACGTTACGGCAGATGCGCACGTTCATGG
>DATCLP010000036.1:0-5045 GCA_036563855.1 Steroidobacteraceae bacterium
TTGTAGGACTGTCCGACTTCTTCCAATGCCCAGCGGACGCGCATGTCGCGTGCGAGACCGCGGCCGCGGTCGGGCGAGCGTTCGAAACCGGTGATCGTAGGATTCATTCGGGTAGCTCCAGTTGTAACGGCAATGCGCAGAGGACGCAGCAGCGTTCTGTGTTCCGACACTGCGCGAGCAATTCCGAAACGCTCAATGACCGCGCCTGGATTCTGCGTTTGCGACAGACCACAGCGCGACGATGCGCGCCAACGCCACTACGGCGCTCGCGATCACGGCTGCGGCGAGTGCAACGACGACCATCGGGAAATAGAACGCAAACCAAATCCACGACCAGGAGATGACTTTCGAAGCCGCCCACGGAAGGACGATCAGAATCAGAACGATAGCGGCTATCTGCGGCAGAAATGAAAGCGCAACGCGTCCTAATGAGCGACCACGGCGAGCTGCCGCCCAACGCGGAGCCAAACTCGCGGAACGAATCGCGTAAGCGAGGACCGCGAGACTCACGACTGCTAACGCCAAGTCGAGCCACAAGCGATCGCTCGAAGCTGGCAGCTCCGCCGGTTGGTTTGCCATGGCGGCGAGGCCGCTGAGCGCGATCTCGCGAAGCGGCGCTGCGACCGGAACGACGGGCGCAAAAACCGCGATCGCGTTGCATCCCTCCAAAGCAGCAAACGCAGCGTGGTTCGGAAGGCCGCCGCCGTGTCCCACGCGTCGGCCGCGACGATTCCATCCGAAGCCATATTCGCCGGCGTTTGGTCCCGGCGTGTGAGAGGCTTGCACGGATTCCGCACTGAGTACGCGGAAACCATTCGGTCCTTCGCCCTCGCGTCGTTGTGCAAGTAACCAGATCGAGTAGTCGCGCGGTGTGGTCAGCACGCCGCCCGCGCCATTCACGAAGAATTTCGGCGAAGAGATCGGAAAGAATCGTCCAAATAAGCGAATGTGCCCTTTGGCGGCTCCGTCACGCGCCTCATCGACATGATCTACGGTGCTGGTGTTCGTCATTCCTAACGGCACGAAGATGCGTTCGCGCAGATAAACGCCGAACTCTTGCCCGCTCACCTTTTCTACGAGACGTGCGAGAACGGCGTAATTTGGATTGTGATAGTTGAAGCTTTCGCCGGGAGCGATCATCGCGGCCGAGCTCAGGCGTGCCACAGCCGTTTCGAGGTCGATCGGCTGAGGCAATCGCCACTCCCGATACGTGGCATTCGTCAAACCGGATGTGTGATTCAAGAGCTGACGTACCGTGATCTCAGTGGCCCGAGGGTCGCGGGTGCGAAACTCAGGAACATAGTTCTTGACCGGGGCATCGAGGTCGACGAGTCCGTTCTCCGCGAGTTGCAGCACGGCAGCCGCCGTGAATGCCTTGCTCAGCGAGCCGCCATAGAAGTGCGTGTCCGCTGAAATCGGCTTTCCCTCGGAGTCGCGTCCGAAGCTTACGAAGCTGAGCTCTTCGTTGTGCACGAGAACAGCAGCGGCACCGGGAAGCCCGGCGCGCGCGAAGGATGACGCCAAAGATGTGGCCGCATCGTCGACTCGGTGAGCCGCACCTTCGTCGTCGACGCAGCGGAGCTCGGCGCTAGCGCCTGAGCGCGGAACCAAGCCGAGAAATATGACGATCGCCAGCGAAGCCAGAATGCAGAGCGATCCTTGGTGCATCCTGGAATCCAGATGAATCACTGGAAGGTGGAGATCGTCACCCACAGCGCGCGTGTTTCCTGAGGCGGGAGCAGGATGATGCCTTCGCCAGTGTTCAACGCATTGCCCGGTGCTGTCCAGGGTTCCAGGCATACATAGTCCTTGCCCGCGACCGTCCACACGACCCAACGAATGAACTCGGGCGATGTGTCGATGGCGATCTGCACGCCGTCGCCGAGATCGAGAATTCCGCGCGTGCTGCCGTGATCGATCAGATGCAGGTCGACTTCGTTTGCGGTGAGGTCGAATCCTGAGAACGGCACCGTCGTTTTCGAAACATTGTCGAACGCGCGCGTTGCTGAGGTCGGAATTCGCGCTTTCGCCTTGTTGCGGACGAGGAAATAGGGATGCAGGCCGAACGCGAACGGCATCGGCGATTCGCTGGCATTTTTCACGACGAGCTCGATACGCAGCGAATTGGGCGAGACCGCATACGTCAGGCGCGCTTCGAAATCCCAGGGATATGCCGAACGCGTTACATCGCTGGAACTCAAAAGCAACGTCGCGCCCGACTCACCCGTTGCTTCGATCGTCCAAGGCAGGTTGCGCGCAAATCCGTGCTGCGGAAGCGTCCCGGATTGCGACCCCGTAACTCCAGCGATCGTTTTCGAGCTTACCGGGCGTCGGAAACAGCAAGGGGATGCCGCCGCGAACATTCTTTGCTGGATCGTTGAAGGTGGCCTCGTCGAAATAAAGCAGCTCGCGTCCATCGATGCGAAGGGACGTGACAATCGCACCGCGATGCGGTGCAATCGTCGTCTCGATGTGTCCGCACGTCAGAATCAGTGGCTTCGAAGTCATGTCGCGAAGGCTGCGGGCGCAACTGAGGGTCGATTGTTCACGTCCGGCCGTGTGGCTGTCCAGCAGCCGAGGAGCACAGCCATGTACCAGCTCTACATCGCGAACAAGAACTACTCGTCTTGGTCGCTCCGACCGTGGGTGTTGATGCGAGTGCTCAACATTTCGTTCGAGGAGCGGCTGGTGAAATTCGAAGCGACCGGCAACTACGAACGATTCCGTAAATTCTCGCCGACCGGCAAGGTTCCGTGTCTGGTCGACGGATCGACGACGGTATGGGATTCGCTTGCGATTGCCGAGTATCTGGCCGAACAACATCCGAACGTTTGGCCGCGAGATCGCGCAGCGCGCGCGTGGGCGCGCTCGGCGACTGCGGAGATGCATTCCGGTTTCGCGACGCTGCGCGAGCGTTGCACGATGAATTGCGGCATTCGCGTGCGGCTCCATGAAATGCCCGATGCGCTCGAGCAGGACATCGCTCGCATCGGCGAGCTTTGGAACGATGGACTGACGCGGTTCGGCGGACCGTTTCTCGCCGGCAAGGAGTTCACGGCCGTCGATGCATTTTTCGCACCGGTGGCATTTCGGATTCAAACGTACGGCCTGGAGCTGGACGAGCAGGCGAGCGCGTATGCCGCGCGTCTGCGCGATCTACCGGCGATGCAAGAATGGTATCGCGACGCGCTCGCGGAAACCTATCGCGACGAGCCGCACGAAGAAGACGCGAGAAGGTTGGGGACGTGGCTCGAGGACTTTAGAGCGAAAGCGTGAGAAGAATTGAGAATTTGTTCGCTTCGAGATCTCACCCGCCGCGTAGGCGCTGCGCTGGCAAGTGGGCTACGGCGACAGCACAGCGAGGCGCGCGAAGCGCCGCATCTGCCTCTCCTTTGGGGAGAGGCGCGCAGAGCGGAGCGTGCGGGTGAGGGGATTGCGCGCTCCGCGCCTCTACCCTCAGCCTTAAGCCTTCAGCCTTAAGTCTCTCGACGCGCTGCCGCGCAGTGCGTCGAGCAGCAGGCGTTTCATCCAAGAAATCGCAGGGTCGTCCTCCGCTCGCGCGTGCCAATAAAGATATGTCTCGAGCGGTGCGATTTCGGCGGGGAACGGCAGCACCTGATTATTGAACTCGCGATTCGCAAACTCGGCGTGGCGTGCGGAAACCGTTGCGAGCAAGTCCGTGCGGGAGACGATCTCCGCCGCCGCCGCATACTGCTGGCACCGCAGCCGGATGCGGCGCGTGATTCCGAGCTTGGCCAGGGCAAGATCCTCGTACCCGCGGCCGCGCCGCCGCCCGGTCACCAGAATGTGTTCCTGTGCGACATAAGTGTCCAGGTCGAGCGTTCCGCGCACGTGCGGATGGCCCGCGCGAGCGAGTACGACGATCGGAGAGCTACTGACGTGTTCCCGCCGCACGTCGGGCGACACGGGGAGTGCGACATCGATCGCAAAATCGATCTCTCCGCTTTGTAGATCGTCCTCCAAGTCCCGACGCTCGATCCGAACGGCTGCAACGTCGATGTTCGGCGCCTCGCGCGCGATGCGTTCGAGCAGTGTCGGCAAGAACGCCGATTCCTGCGATTCCCGGACGGCAATCGTAAAGACGCGTTCGCTGCTTGCCGGATCGAAACGCCCCGCCCGATGCATCATCTGCTCGAGATCGCTCAGCGACTTGCCGATCGTCAAGGCGATCGTGCGCGCGAGCGGCGTCGGCACCATCTCGTTGCCGTGCCGCTCGAAAAGCGGATCGTTCATCAGCTCGCGGAGCCGCGCGAGCGCGTGGCTCACCGCAGGCTGGGACAAATGCAGCTTCTTGCTGGCCGCCGTGATGCCGCCTTCGCGATAAATGGCATCGAAGACCGTGAATAAGTTCAGATCGACGCGGGACAGTTGCATGACGGCCTCACCGTAACCGCTGGACGCTCAGCCTGCGCCAGCATTGTGCATCGGTACCGCAGCTCGCGCACTCAGATTGCATAACGAGAAAACGATGGCGCAGCGCAAGAAAGTGTGACCAAGATACGCACGGTTCCTGCCGTCGAGCTGCGATCATAGCGGCGCTCCCGATGGAAGAACGCATGAGCACGGGCGCTCTGAGAGAGCGGATCTCGGGTCACATTCTTACTGTCAGTTGCGGGTACACGTGTAATGAAATCGTTCGTTCATGCGACGGCAAACGGACTGCCGCATCAAGAGCCCTTGGCGGACGACACAGACCCGCAAGCCCAAGCCGACGAGCGCCGCCGCGCCGATCGCGAAGAGGCCGATGAGCCTGGCCTCGATACCACGATCATCAGCCTCGATACGGCGCGGATGTTCAAGACCCTCCTCAGCAATCTCGAGGGGATGGTCTATCGCTGCCGTAGCGCGGATGCCTGGACGATGGAGTTCATCAGCGAAGGCTGCCGGCGCGTGACCGGCTACGAGCCGAACGACTTGCTGATGAGCAAGCGTCTCACGTACGAGTCGATCGTGCATCCCGACGACCGGCAACGCGTCCGCGAAGAGATGCGCAGCGGGCTGCTGTTGAGCAACCGGTTCGACAC
>DATCLP010000037.1:0-3130 GCA_036563855.1 Steroidobacteraceae bacterium
CTAGCGAGCAGTGCGCTCGCTAGAGCGCAACCAAGAATGGAGAATTGAAATGGGCGCTCTGACGAGCGTATGAAAGCCTGTGTAGTCCGCCCTGCGTCTCAGCTAGGTCAGACACAAGAGAAAGCAGCTAGAAAGAATCGCGAAGCGTCTTTCTAATTCTCAATTCTCCATTCTCAATTCTCAATTTCGCGCCGCGATGCGCGTCTCGCTTTCTTGATGTCACTGCGGTGACGTTTGCGTTGGAGGCGTCGTTCTTTCGACGCGCGGGTGGGCTTCGTCGGTCGGCGGACTTTCGGTTCGATGCTCGCCTGTTCAATCAGCGCGCGTAACCGCTCGAAGGCATCGCGCCTGTTTTGCTCCTGGGTCCGAAATCGTTGCGCGGTGATGACGATGATGTCGTCGCTCGTGAGTCTTCGGCCCGCGAGCGTTCTGAGCCGAGCGCGGACGCGCTCGGGCAGGTCGGGCCACGCGTTGAGATCGCAGCGCAATTGGACGGCCGTCGCAACTTTGTTGACGTTCTGACCGCCCGGGCCGCCGGCGCGGATAAAGCGCAGCTCGAGCGCGGACTCGGGAGGCTCGAACATCCTCAAGGCTCGTAGGCGACGGGCGAGCGGTCCTTTTTCATCTCGAAGACGACTTCGCGCTGCGCGACCGGGATGGTGATGCCGTGCTCCTGGAAAAGGCGCCAGATTGCACGATTGACGTCGGAGCGCACGTTGTTCACGCCTTCTTGCGGATCGGCGATCCAGAACCGCAGTTCCAGATCGAACCCGTAGTCATTGAAGCCCATCATGCGCGAGACCGGCGCCGGATCGCGCAAGATGCGCGGATGGCCGTCCGCGGCTTTGAGCAGAAGCGATAGGGCAAGCTCAGGGTCGTCCTTGTAGCTCACGCGTACCGGCAATTTCAGACGCACGCGAGGATCGGTGTAGCTCCAATTGATTACGGAATTGGTAATCAGCGTGTGATTCGGCACGAGAGTCTCGACCCCGTCGCGATCTCGCACGACCACATAGCGGCCGCGCAGCTCTTGCACCCAGCCGAATCCTTCGGTGCTCGTACCCGGCATGCCCGTGAAACTGATGACGTCGCCTGGTTTGATGGAGCGGTCCATCAACAGGACGAAGCCGGCAATGAAATTCGCCACGATGGCCTGTAGACCGAAGCCGAGACCGACACCGATTGCACCGGTGAGGACGTTCAGGGTCGTGAGGTCGAGGCCTGCAGCGTTGAGTCCGAGCAGGATCGACAAAGAGATCAGGAAGGCCTGCGAAAACTTCGCGATGCCGATCCGCATGCTGAGCGCGAGGCCCTGCATTGCCATGAGCCGCCGCTCGAACCATCGCGCGAGCCAGACTGCGACCAGGATGAAGACGCCGACGGTGAACAGCACCTTCAAGACGGACCACAGCGTGATCTTGCCCTTCTCGGTGCGGACGCCGACGCTGTCGAGCGCTTGAACGAGCGGATCGAACCAGCCGAGGACGTGAAGAGCGAGCACGGCCCAGATGGCGAACGTGATCAGATTGCCCCAGCCCTTGGTGCGGTTGCCGAGCGACAAGCGCACGAGGAATACGCCGAGTCGAATCAGCAGCAGCAAGCCGGCGAGCGTGATCGCGAGATCGACGATGCCGCTTTCCGCTTCCAGCGCATGAAGCACGCCGCCGAACGCTGCGATCAAGACGAGCGCCGCAACGTGCGGGCTGACGATGAGAATGGCTTCCGTCAGTCGCGCCTGCAGACCCGTCTCGACGACGGCGCGCTGCGCCTTCTCGGTAGCACGGATCTGGCGGCTGAACCACCATGCCAGCAGGATCGAGATCGCCACCAAGCCGAGCTGCAGCAACGTCTCGGGCGTGAGAAGGGCTTCGATCTGGCGGCTGAGTTTGTCGACGAGTTCCTGCATGAGACGGCGGCGGCGTTAGCGCTGGACCGAACGATCTCGCGGCGCACGAATGGGTCGCTGCGTGCGCCTCATTGCAAGTTCTCCAAAGCGATCACCCATGATTCTTCGCGCCGCACCGGGCAGATGCGGCCTTCTCCCGAATCGGAAGGCGTTCGCTCAGAGCTGGTCGTTGGCAGCTATGCATTCAGATCGGGGATCAGCTCGCTCTCCAGTCTGGCGATCTGATCCTTTAGCAGCAGCTTCCGCTTCTTCAGGCGGCGTAGCTGCACTTCGTTGACGTATAAATCGAGCTGCAAGCGATTGATCACGTCATCCAGATCGCGATGCTCGATGCGCAATTCGCGCAAGCGCTCGAGCCGGCGAAAAGTCTCCGTGTCGACCTTGCTATCCGTTTTGTCTTCGGACTCGCTCATTGCAGCAGTACTTTAACGAAGTAGGGAACGTATGCACAGCGCGCCCTCGGCAACCCGACTCGAGTCGCTTCAGTCGCCTGCGTGCGTGCCGTTGTACCTAGTTTCGCTGGCCTTCCCTGTCGCCGATCGCTGACGTGCGCGCCATTCATCCAGGCTCAACACTTTGGCCGTCGGCGGCAACTGCTTTACCTCGATTGCGCGTTCGGCAGACGCTTGCGGCTGCGGCGCATCAACTTCCGCGCGCGCGAAACCGACTGTTTCGACGCGACGGCCCGTGAGCACGACGAACCCCTGTCTGCGCTCGATGCTGTTGGCCGTGTAATCGAAAACATACGTTCGCCGCATGGTGAAGAGACTGTCGGTTCCCCGAACCAATTGCAGACGCGAAAATGCGACAGTGCCGTCGAGGAACTGCAGGCTCAGCCGGCTGCATGCCTCCATGGCTGCTTCGTTCGCGCGCTCGCGGGCCGCGAGGCTGTTTTGCCAGAACCAGACGACTGCTGCGGCAAGAATCAGCGCTCCCAAAGCGGTCCAACCGAGCTCCATCGTCTCTCCACGAATAACTTTCCGTCAGGGCTGCCAGCGTCACTATCATACGGCGAGTCAGGTCGAGATCCCTTCGCGCTTTACCTAACCATGGCTTCGGCTTCGGAGAATCCCCATCATCGGCAGCGATTCGTTCCCTGGTCAGGGATCGACACCGTGCTGCTCGACATGGACGGCACGCTTCTCGATCTGCAATTCGACAACTACTTCTGGCTGCAGGCCGTCCCCGAGCGCTATGCCCGGCGGCGGGGCCTTAGCTTCGAGC
>DATCLP010000038.1:0-14177 GCA_036563855.1 Steroidobacteraceae bacterium
GGTCACGGGATAGAGACCCGTCCTTTCGTAGATGTCGATGAAGTTCAGGCCGATCGCCGTATGACGGATGCGGACTTCGCCGGGACCAGGCTCACCGACGTCCACGTTTTCGTAGCTCAGGACCTCAGGTCCACCCGTTTGATGAATGCGAACGGCTCGTGGCATACGACGACTCCCCTGGCACGACATGTCCGAACCGCGAGTGTAGCGGTACGGCGCAGTCAGGTGTCGATACGCAATGCCGCCCTCACCGAGCGGCGAAGGCGGCGTTTCCCGAGCGCAGGGTGTGCAGGCGGGCTCCCTCGACGGGAGACAAAACGAGTAAGCCGATTAGAGGGCTTGATCGTCCGTTTCGCCGGTTCGGATGCGCAAGACGCGCTCCAGATCGGTGATGAAGATCTTGCCGTCGCCCACTTTGCCTGTCTTGGCGGCGTTGATGATTGCCTCCACGACCTGATCGACGAGGGCATCCTTCACGGCCACCTCGATCCGCGTCTTCGGGACGAAATCGACGACATACTCGGCTCCGCGATAGAGCTCGGTATGTCCGCGTTGACGACCGAAGCCTTTGACCTCGGTGACCGTCATTCCCGAGACACCGATCTCCGATAGAGCTGCTCGCACGTCGTCGAGTTTGAATGGCTTGATGATTGCGCTGATGAGTTTCATTCCCCGTGGCTCCTGTCTCGGACTGCGGGACGATCTAAATCTGGATTGTTCGTTCAGTGCTGCCCCGGCATTGGCCAGAATACCTTGCCTACCGCAGCGTGGCTTTGCAATGCACGTTCCATGCCTACAGCGGCAGGGCGGTTGTCGGCGGATGTCGCCGTCGTGCGCTCACATGATCGCACCACTTTGGCGCGAATACATCGCGTCCACGCGCGTGTTTGGTGCGTCCCGACTCAGAAAAGCTATCCGCTGACAGCTTCTCGACGACTCGTCTTGACGGATTCGGCGGCGATACCGCTCGCGAGTAGAGCGCTCGTATGGGCGATCAATCGGTCGAGCTCCGCGCCTTCGAGCTTGAAACCGAGAATCGGTGCGGCGATCGAGCGCACGATTAGCGGAAAAGCATTGAGGCTCACGACGGACAGCGCCACCAGGCGAGGATCGAGATCGGCGCGCAAGTGCCCGTCCCGTTGTCCTTGCTCCACGATCCCGACGAGCATCGGAAACAATCGCGAGGCGATCTCGCGCACGAACGTCGGACGAAACTTGCCGCCTTCCGGCAGCACTTCGTGCACGAGCAGTGTCACGATCCACGGATTCGCCGCGATCGTGCGAATGTGCCCATCGACGATCGAGCCGATGTCCGTCGTCGGGCGGGTTGCCTTGGCAGCGCTCAGCAACCGCGTGAACGGTTGCACCGCTTCGTGAAGCATCGCCCGGAACAATCCCATCTTGTTCTCGAAGTAATAATGAATCATCGCGGGCGTCGTGCCCGCAGCGGCAGCGATCTGACGCGCCGTGACCTTTTGGTATCCGTGCTTCAGGAACAACTGTCTGGCCGCTGTAATCAGCGCGGCGTGAACGTCGTTGCCGGTTTGCGACGGAGGTCGCCCGACACTTCGCGTGTGCAGCCGCTTGGCGCGCGTTCTCGACATAACCGGATATTAAACGGACGTTTAAATAGACACAATCGAGCACCTTCGAGCCTTAGTACTTCTGGGAAGTTCGTCGCCGCATGGCAACATCGCAGCGTTGCGATCAGAACCGAGTAGCAGTTCCTTTTCCAATCGGGGCCGCAAATGAGACAAAATGGCATCTGACGCGGAGGGGACATGGGGCTCGGACAGGACCCCGAACGACAGTCGGCTGTCTGGCTTTTGGGAGGACTGGCAACACTGATGCTGGCAGTGCCGTTGCACGCCGGCAGCACGAATGTTTCCAGTGAAGCCCGCATTCTGTATTTCGAGCGGTTCGAACCGATTCTCGATCCGCGCCCGCAGCTCGTTGGTAAACCTACGACGACGCGCGTCGTGAAATTCGACGCCTTCGGGCGCCGATTCGAACTTGCGCTCGAACCCAACGACCGGTTGCAACTGGCTCGGAAGACTTCCGCCGAGGATGGCGTACACCTTTATCGCGGACATCTCGCCGGTATCGATGGTTCGTGGGCACGCATCGGCACGCACGGCGGAGAAATCCATGGACTCATCTGGGACGGCACGGACCTTTATGTAGTAGCGCCGAGCGATCACGTTCGCGATGCGCTCGTCCCGCCGCTCGATCCAGGATCGGCACGTAATCTATTATTCCGCTCGTCTGACGCCCTGCTCGAGCAGGGCTCGCTTTGCGCCACCGTAAGCACGCAACCGGCGACGGCGCAAAACGCATATGCGTCGATGCAGCGCGAACTTCGGACGTTGCGCGCGAAAGCCGACGCCGATCTGCGCATCGAAGTCTCGGCGATCGGCGATGCGCTGTTTCGAGCGCAATTCGCGAGCGACGATGCTGCCGTCGATCAAATGCTGTTGCGACTCAACAATGTCGACGGCATTTATTCTTCTGAGCTCGGCGTTCACGTCCAGGTCCCGACGACGGTCGTTTACGACAGCACGTCTGATCCGTTCTCTGCGACGCCGGTTGCGAACGACTTGCTCCTCGAGCTTGCGAATTTGCGCGGCGCTTCGCCGCAGCTTCACGCCCGCGGCCTCACACACCTGTTCACGGGTCGCGACCTCGAAGGCTCCACAGTAGGCATCGGCTACGTCGGCACGGTTTGCAACGCTCAAATGGGCGCGGCATTGACCGAGATTCGCGGCCGAGGCGCCTGGCTCGAATCGCTCATTGCGGCTCATGAGATCGGCCACAACTTCGGCGCGATTCACGACGGCGAAGCCGAATGCAGCGGTGTGCCGCAAAACCGATTCTTGATGTCGCCGACCGTCCACTCCACGAGCACGACTTTCTCGAACTGCAGCCGGAACCGGATCGCCCAAGTCATGGCGGGCGCAAGCTGTATCGTGCCGCTGCCGCCCGCGGACTTGGCGATCGACGCCGATCTCGGGCAGGTCCGCGCACCAGCCGGTCAGGCCTTGGAGTGGCAGCTTCCCGTCAGGAACATCGGTGGACGGACGAGCCAGTCGGCGCGCATCGAAGTGCTCGTGCCGGCAGAGCTGCAGGTGTTGGATGCGTGGTTCCCCGGCGGCACGTGCACGAGCGGTGCAGGCATCGTCGATTGCGAGCTCGGCAATCTCGCCGGCGGCGTGACGCGTTCGCTTCATCTGACGCTGCGCGGATCGAGCCTCGGAACGCACACGGTGTCCGCACACATCGTTGCACCCAGCGATGCCGAAACCGCAAACAACACCGGCACGGGAACGATTGCGATCGTCCCGGAGCGCGATTTGGGTATCGCGCTGCAGCCGGGACCGAACTCGCTCGTCGTCGGAAATGGATTCTCGCTCGACTTCGAGGTCTCGAATGCAACGCCGGAGCCGGCGCAACTCGTTACGATCGAGGTGAGCTTGCCGCAGAACGTTGCTCTCACGTCGGCAACCGTTGCGAACGGCGCCTGCGACCCCGGAGCGCTCATCTGTACGATCGCGACGCTCGAGGCGAACGGGCGCACGACCGGCACGCTGCAATTGCTCGCGACCGGAGCAGGTACTGGACAGGTCGTACTGCGAGTTTCCGGCGCGTACTTCGACTCGAACACGCCGAACGATACGGCGGCGCAGACGATCCAGATCGGCGGCCCCGCCACGTCTGCAGAAGCCGCCGACGGTACGAAGCGTTCTGGAGGCGGCGGAGCGTTGGGCGTTCCGCTCGCGCTTGCCTTACTGACGCTCGGCGGACTGCGCAGAGCACGCCTTCGCTGAGAGCTCGCCCGCTTCCGCCTTGAATTTGCGGAGCGCCCCCTTACGTTCCCTCGTGTTCTGCTGTGGCAGTGCCGGGCAAGAAGTCCGACCTCAACGAAGGTCCTGCGACCCGGCCTGGATACCGTCTTGGCGACGGGCTACGGTAAGGATCCATGGATCCTTGCCGGTCGAGGCGAGGGCTCCCGAACGCAATCTCTATGGATTACAAGGACTACTACAAAGTGCTTGGCGTCGCACGCAATGCGAGCCAAGACGAAATAAAGCGCGCCTATCGCAGGCTCGCGCGTAAGTACCATCCTGACGTCAGCAAGGAAGCGAACGCGGAGGAAAAATTCAAAGAGGTTCAGGAAGCGTACGAAGTCCTGAAGGATCCCGAGAAGCGCGCGGCGTACGACCAACTGGGCACGAACTGGCGACAAGGAGATCAGTTCACTCCGCCGCCGGATTGGGGCAGCGGATTCGAATTCTCATTCGGCCGCGGGGGCCGCGCAGGCGGCGTATTCGACGAGGATCTGGGATTCAGCGACTTCTTCTCGTCGCTGTTCGGTTCGCGCAGCCCGTTCGGTCGGGCCGGCAATCGCAGCAAGTTCGCTTCTGCGGGCCAGGATCATAGAGCGAAGATCCAGATCGATTTGGAGACTGCCTATCGCGGCGGCACCGAAACGATCGAGCTCAAGTCGCCGCGTCTGGACGACGACGGAAGAGTCGTCGTGCAGCCGCGCACGCTGCGCGTGACGATTCCGAAGGGCGTCATCGAAGGTCAGCAGATTCGGCTTGCCGGCCAAGGCAGCGCCGGTGTCGGCGGCGGTCCTGCCGGCGATCTGTATCTTGAGATCAGTTTCAAGCCGCATCGGCTCTTTCAAGTCGAAGGCCGCGACGTCACGCTGAAGCTTCCGATCACGCCTTGGGAGGCTGCGCTCGGCGCGACGGTGCAGATTCCAACGCTCGGCGGACCCGTCGAGCTGCGCATTCCACCGGGCGCCAAGACCGACCAGCGTCTGCGTCTCAAGGGTCGCGGACTGCCGGGCCCCACGCCCGGCGATCAATACGTCGTGTTGAAGATTCAAACTCCGCCGGCCACGGCCGAAACGAGAGAGCTCTACGAGCGAATGCGCCGAGAGATGCCGTTCGATCCGAGAGCGGATTTGAAATGAGGGCTCGGGGCGCGGGGCTTGAGACTCGGGGCCAGACATGACCGCGCACCGCAATCAGCAATTCTCAATCTCTTCCGCACTCGGGGACGATAGGTTTCGGGTTTCCTAAGTCCGCGCTTGGCTCTGTTTCTTCGTGCAGCCAGGTCAGGCGCTCGCGCTGGTCTTACCCGGGCCCACGCCCCGCCTCCCACACCCTCTTTTCAGTGCTGAACTTCCACCCGATGATCGAGCAGATACGCCACGCGCTTCGCGATGGCTGCATCCAAATGCGGCTTTTCGAAGAAGTCGACTGCGCCTTCGCGCATCGCGGTCACCGCAGCGCTCACGTCGGCTTCCTCGCCGAGCAAGATGATCGGTAGAGGTTCATTGCTCAACCGCAGTTGGCGCAGCAGATCTAAACCTGACATCCCAGGCAGAGTGACGTCGGTGATCACGCATCCGTAGCCGTCGATGCGCGAGGCCAAATAGCTCTCGGCACTGTCGTAGTCTTGGACGTCGACATCGAGTGCGCTGAGCAGCGAATGAAGCGTATTGCGTTCCGTGGCATTCGCTTCGATCACGGCCACTATTGGGCGGGAATTGGGCACGAGTGAAACGCTAGGCTGGTGGAAGCGGCCACGGCTGCTCGCCGAAGGACATCCGATCCGCAGGGAGGATGGGGGGCGGTGGAAGCGTTGGCGGGCCGTGGTCGCATGGAGCAAATCTTTGGGCGCACCCTGTGCGTTCTGAATTCGCACTTTTACCTAAGCCTCAGCAGTGCGCCGAAGCCTGAAAAACCAGGACTTTCGGTGCACGCGAGACCGATGCGCTGCGCCGAATGCCCGCGATCAGACGTGTCCGACTTCGAGCACCATGCGCACGAGATGCGCGAGCGAAGACGCCTGCATCTTTTCCATCACTCGTGCGCGGTGAATTTCCACGGTGCGCTGACTCAACTTCAAATCGCCGGCAATGACTTTGTTCGCCTTGCCGTGAACGACCAGGTCGAGCACTTCCCGCTCGCGCGGTGTGAGCGTCTCGAGACGCTTGCGAATGTCGTTGCGTTCGCCGAGCGCGGCCCGATTGGCCGCATCCTTCTCGAGCGCTTGGTTGATGCGGTCGATGAGATCCTGATCCCGGAACGGCTTCTGAATGAAATCGACCGCGCCCGCCTGCATCGCTTCGACGGCCATCGGCACGTCGCCATGGCCGGTGATGAAGATGATCGGCAGGATCGAGTGCCTTTCGTTGAGCTTCTGCTGCAGCTCGAGTCCGGACATGCCGGGCATGCGAATGTCGAGTACCAAGCATCCCGGTCGGTCTTCGCTGTAGGCGTCGAGGAATTCCTGCGCGGATGCGTAGGTTTCGACCGCTTGACCCACCGAGCGCAGCAGCAGTTTGAGCGCATCGCGCACCGCTGCATCGTCGTCGACGATGAAAATCGTAGGGCGCGCGTTCGTGGCATTTGCTCTCATGATGTGCTCCCTGAGGTCGCCGGTACTGCCGGCAGCGTGAAGAAGAATCGTGCCCCGCCGCCGGGGTTGGCATCGCACCACAGCTTGCCGCCGTGAGCCCTGACGATCGATCGACTGATCGACAGGCCCAACCCCGTACCGCCGGGCTTGGTCGTGAAAAACGGATTGAATAGTTCCGCCATCGTTGTCGCGTCGATGCCGGTGCCGCGATCGGCGACCATGAATTCGACGTCGCCTTCGGCGTCGATCCGCGTACGCAGCACGATCTCGCGCTTCGGCTCCGGCACTTCCAACATCGCATCGATGCTGTTACGGATGAGATTCAGAATGACTTGCTGAATCTGCACCGTGTCCGCCTGCACCAGCGGAGACGGTTGCGATGTTTCGAGGATGATTCGTACGCCGTGATGACGGGCGTCGGTTTGCGCGAGCGTCAGCACGTCTTCGAGGATGCGATTCGCTTCGATCTGTTCGCGACGCACTTCACGGTTCTTGATGAACGTGCGCAGACGACGAATGACTTCGCCGGCACGCAATGCTTGCGCGCTGATCTGCTCGAGCGCCGCAGCGACTTCTTGCGGCGTCCACTCGCCGCTTGCGATGAGGCGTTGACATGCTTGCGCATAAGTGGCGATCGCCGTCAGCGGTTGATTGACCTCGTGTGCGATACCGGCGGCCATCTCGCCCATCGTCGAAATCCGGCCGAAGTGCGTGATGCGCTCCTGCATCTGTCGCACTTCGTCCTCCGCACGACGCCGATCGGTGATGTCGTGCAACGTGCCGACTTGACGAAGTATTCGCCCATCCGGGCTGCGAGTCGTTTGCGCGATGTGATGGACGTAGCGGAGCGAGCCGTCCGGATGGATGATCCGGTATTCGATGTCCATCGACTTCGCCCCGGCTTCGAGCTCCTCGCGAGCCTTCTGCCACCGCGCGCGATCGGCCGGATGCACCATCGGCTCGAGATAGTCGTACACGCTGACGTACGGATCGCCGTAACGACGTCCGAGCACGCGGTACAAATGCGGCGACCAGTAGTCCTCGTACTTGCCGTCGAAGTGCACGACGTAATTGCCGAGATTGGCGATTTCCTGCGCGATCGTCAGTTGCGCTTCGCTGCGGCGGAGCGCCTCCTCCGCATTGCGCCGTACCGTGATGTCACGGATGAAGCCTACGAAGCGCGGCGGATCGGTGCCTTTGACGCGGCCGACCGCCAGCTCGGCCGAGAACTCGCTGCCGTCCCGGCGTTTCGCCGACAGCTCGCGGCCGATACCGATGATTCGAGGCTCGCCTGCTTCGATGTAATGACGCAGGTAGTCGTCGTGCTGCGAGCGATAAGGCTCGGGTAGGAGAATGTTGACTTTCAGCCCGATGACTTCTTCTTCCTTGTAGCCGAACATGCGTTCGCCCGCATGATTCAGCAGCTCGATCCGACCCTCATGGTCGAACAGCACGACTGCGTCCACTGCCGCGTCGAGCACGGCCTGGAATTCGCGCTCCAGGCGTTGCGCGCGCTCCTCCTGCGGCTCAGCGACGCGAAGTAAGGTCATGCCGAATTCTACCCACGCGAAACTCACTACCGACAAGGGGAGCTACGCATAGTGCCCGGGACTGCGCCCTGCGCGTATTGCGGTTTTCGAAATGTGCCGAAAGGCCTGGGGGCGGGCAGAAATGACAGCCCCCGGCGGGCTTGGGCGGGGTCAGGCGGAACGGCGGAAGGAGCCCGTCGTTAAGTCGGCATATTCCTTATCCATGATGACGACCTTGTCCCGGCCCCGCGCCTTGGCGGCATACAGTGCCTCGTCAGCGAGCTGGATAAAGCCATAGTGGCTGCGGCCGCTCGCAGGCTCCACGCAGGCCGCTCCTATGCTGACGGTCACCCGTTTACTGGGCAACGGCGAGGCTGCGTGCTCGATCGCCAATGCCTCGATACCTGCTTGAATGTGCCGTGCCACCTCCTCGATGCGCTCGCGACGCGCGTCGTACAGGACGATCGCAAATTCTTCGCCGCCATATCGGGCCGTTACATCCAAAGGCCGCCGCGCACTGCGCAGCAAGCATGCAGCCACCCGACGAAGACACTCGTCGCCCATCTGATGGCCGTAACAATCGTTGTATGCCTTGAAATGGTCGATATCGATCAACAAGAGCGAGAGCGGCACTTGCTCGCGTATCGCTTGAGGCCAGATGCGCGCGAGATGCTCGTCGAACACGCGACGATTGTTGATTCCCGTGAGTCCGTCGCGGCTGGCCACTTCTTTGAGGAGCCGCTCCTCCAAGAAGTTCATGCGGTTGGCGCGCTCGAGCGTGTAACAAACCGTCGCACCGATCACGTTCGTGAAAACGAGCACGCCCGCATCGACGAGCATCACGGCCGAGCTCAAGCCGTAGACCGACGCGGTGATCAGATAGGATGCAAAGACGATCAACGCTCCCGCCAGCGCGTGATAGAACAACATGCCGAGCATGAAATAGATGTAGATCGTGACCAGCACGACGGAGGCGATGAGGTTGACGCCGTGCATCGCCGCGATGACCGCAATGACCGTGACGCCGCAACCGAAGATCGGCGCGCCGATCGTGCTCGCTATCGAATAAGCGCGCGAATACCACTTGGAGTGCACTAGAAACAAGCCGAGCGCGATCAACGGCGTGAACACGACGAAACGGATCGTGTCGAGCAGCCTGTTGACTTCGGGCTCGAGCACCATGTGCGTCAACCAGGAAAAGCCGACGACGAACACGACCGCGATCCAGAGGTTGCGCTGCAGCGCCGGTCGACAGTCCTCGCGAAACGCGCGACGAAACTCCGTTTCGAGCGGCGGCGTGAAGCGAAGCCACGGAAAGCCGCGATTCAATTGCGCTCCGTACACTGATTCGAGCGGCAGAGAGGATTCGCTTGGGAGTTGTGCGTCTTGGTTCACGGCGGCTGCGTACGAGCGTTCGTGGCTTGTGACTCGTGACTGGCAAGCGGCCGCTCACGAGTCTTGGTTCGGTTTGATCATGGCGAGGTGCACATTGCAGGCGTTCCCTTGCAGATCGAAGGACATCTGTCCTGACTCTGGCGCGCTCGGCTATTCGTCAGGCTCGTTTCGAAAGTAACGGGCAAGATACTCGTCGAAGCTCATATCGTCCGCACGCTCGATGGCCTCCTGACGTTCCAACGACTCTTGCGCTTGCGCGGCGAATTCGGCCAAGCGCTGCTCGTTCGGCGGATAAAGCTCCAGAAAATACGACTTGTGCGCTTGCGACATGCGCATCGCGAGTTGCGAAAAGGATTCGCCCGTCGTCTTGAGCTCTTGTAAAGTCCGCGCGGACGGAGTAAGCGCGGGATCCCTCACCTTCTCTTGCTGAATCTCGAGCGCTGCAGTGTACGGCCGCTCGGGTCGGCCCTCATCCAACATCTCGCAAATTCCGCGCAGCTCATCGATCAGCTCCATCGCCCAGCTCTGCGCGCTGACCCATCGCCCGCTCCGATTCAGCTTGAGCCCCGGCTCGCGCCCGCGATGCGCGACCACGGCGTGGTTTTCATCGAGCTCATCCTGCTCGCCGCTGCCGATCGGCGGACTGTCCTTGAGGACGCACAGCGCGGCGAACGCTTCGAGAAATCGCAGCTTGTTCTGATTGACGCCGACCGGATCGAATGCGCTGACGTCGAGCGCCCGGAACTCCACGTACTCCACGCCCGCGCGACGCAGCGCTTGCGTCGGATGCTCGCCTTGTCGCGTGACGCGCTTCGGTCTGATGTAGCTGTAGTACTCGTTCTCGATCTGCAGGAGGTTCGCGTTGAGCTGCCGATACTCGCCGTTCACCTTGACGCCGATCTTCTCGTACTCGGGATGCGGCGTACTGACGGCGCGAGACAGATCGCGCACGTATTCTTCGAGGCTGTTGACTGAGATTCGCACGCCGGCCTGATGCTTGTTGCGATAGCCGAGATCGCTCATGCGCAGCGACGTCGCATACGGCTCGTACAACGTGCCCGGCGAAAGCTCCTGCAGCGAATGCTCGCGGCTTTTGACGAACGATGCGCACAGCGCCGGCGAATTGCCGAACAAGTACAAGATCAACCAGCCGTGCCGACGGTAATTGCGCAGCAACGCGAAATACAGCTCGGAGATGAAATCCTGATCGACGCGCTTGGCCTCGAGCGCCTCGCCGAGCACTTCCCAAAACTTCGCCGGGAAGGAGTAATTGAAATGCACGCCGGAGATGGCCTGCATCATGCGCCCGTATCGGTAGCCGAGACCGATCCGGTACACCTCTTTCATACGACCGATGTTCGATCGGCCGTAGTGCGCAACCGGAATCTCGTGATCGCCGCCCAAGATGCAGGGCATGCTCGTCGCCCACAGCAGCTCGTCGCCGATGTGGCGGTACACGAACTGATGCAGGTCGCACAGGAACTGTAAGAGCTGCCACGTCTCGGGGAAGGCCGGCGTCACCAATTCGATGAGCGCCTCCGAGTAATCCGTCGTGATGTATTCGTGCGTCAATGCGGAGCCCAGCGCGGGCGGATGCGGCGTTTGTGCCACTCGCCCTTCGGGCGTGACGCGCAGCGACTCTTTCTCGACACCCTTGAGGCCGCCCTGAAGCAAACCTCGCTCGCGCGCATTGATGAGCGATGCCAGCCGTCGCTCGAACGCGCGGTCGATGCCGGTGGGGCTCATAGGGAGGCGTTAGAACTTGATCCGGCCGAGGAGGATGTCGCGGAACATCACGAAATCCGCGGCAAGGCTGTACCAGGGATGAGCGAAAGTCGCCGGCTTGTTCCGTTCGAAGACGAAATGTCCTATCCAGGCGAACCCGTAACCGGCGACCGGCATCAACGCCAGCAGCCACCATTTCGTCGTCGCGACCGCCGCCACGGCGAGCGCAATCACGAGGAACGTGCCGACGAAGTGTAGGCGCCGGCACGCAGCCGTGCGATGTTCGGATAGATAAAACGGATAGAAATCCGAAAACGTGTTGTAGCGGTCGCTCGGCATCGACGACGCGGAGGTGGCAGCAGAAGCTCTACAAGGCGTTGCCAGTTTCCCCAGGCGCATCAAAGGCGTCAAGCGCATCTTTCGACAAGGTCTCACGTGCGCCCCAATTGCGATGCGGTCCGCGCGAGCCTCCGGACGGGTTCAGTGCTGCGGACTCCGGTGTTTTTTCGTTAAGTTCGAGTTTCGAAGGTGCCGCGTCTGTGCTTTCATAACCGCAATCCCGCCGACCCGCATTGATCGCGCCGCGTCGGGACTCATGCGTTCCGTGGGGCCGCGGCACGCACTCGAATCGACAACTTGGCGGGCCGGCGATTTCGACTTCAATGTCTCTCGGCATTTTCGGACCAGCGCATCTCGTCATCGGCCTCGCAGGCGCGCTTGCGCTCGTCGTCCTTCTCGCCGTTCAAAACGTGTTGCTTCGGCGTCGCGCTGCGCGACGCACGCGCGAGCTGCAGCTGGCGCTCGCACGCGAAGTCGCCGCACGTCGCAACATGCAGGCCGAGCTCGAACGCGTTCGCGAGGACTTGGAGCATCGCGTGCGTCAGCGGACGCAGGCGCTCGAGCAACGCAACGAAGAGCTTTCGCGTCTGCGCTTCACCCTCGAGATGACGAATCAGCGCTTGAAGCGTCTCGTCGCCGTCGATGCGCTGACCGGCATCGCAAACCGCCGTCACTTCGATCGGGCGTTGCAGCGCGAGCTGCGTCGCACGCGGCGCGAACAGCAACCGCTGTCGCTCGTGTTTCTCGATCTCGACGAGTTCAAGCGCTTCAACGATACGTACGGACATGCTCGCGGCGATGAGGTATTGCGCAGCGTCGCTCGCACGCTCGACGAAACATTCCGACGCGGCGGCGATTTGGTGGCGCGCTACGGCGGTGAAGAGTTCGCGGTCATCTTGCCGGGCGTCGACGGCCGCCGGGCGTCGCTCTACGCGGAGCGCCTCAGGCGACGCATCTGGCGACTCGGCATCGCTTACGGCGCTTCGAACGTCGCGGATCGCGTCACGATCAGCGGCGGCGTCGCAACTGTCGCACCGTCGCACGTCGTCTCGGCGGAAACGCTGCTGCTCGCTGCGGATCGCGCCCTTTATCGCGCAAAATGTCTGGGCAAGAACCGCATCGTCACGACGGTCGTCGAAGGCGATGTCGAAGACGTGAAAGCGGTCGGATTGGCTTCTTGAGGATCTGCCGCGCGCACGGACACGCAGCATCTTCGTACGCCCGAGACCGGTTGCCCGGAATCCGAGCCGATGAGCCGATTCATCCTCGATTCAGCGATCCGAGCACAGCATCATCGTATGCGTCTCGCTCCGATTCTTTGCGTGATCGCCGCCTGCCTCGTCGCGCCGGCCGCGTCGGCCGACGACGCGATGCGTTGCGGCAGCCGCCTGGTCACGTTCGGAGACACCCGCGGCGCCGTCCTGGCAAGGTGCGGCGAGCCTGCCGAAATCCAGTTCCGCTCGATCCTTCGCCGGCCGTCGTATCGGCTGAACGGGCGCGTGTTCTATTACGGCGACGGCTTCGTCGAGGTGCCGGTGGAGATCTGGACCTACAACTTCGGTCCGTACAAGTTCATGCGCCGCGTGCGTTTCGTCGATGGGATCGTGGACGAGATCGAAACGCTCGGCTACGGCTATCGCGAGCGGCCGGCTGCTGCCGCGCCAAAGCCGTAATTCCCGTAACGCCTGTCACTTGCTTCGCACTGCCCGCCGTGGGACAAAGCGCGTCCTAAGCTCGGACTGCAAAGCTTCGGGCACGTTCCGGCTTCATCGAGGAGCTCTGCATGATCGTAGGTGGCGCTGTCAGGCGCGTCGCAATCGTCGGCGGCGTGCGTATTCCGTTTGCGCGCTCGATGGGCGCGTACGCCGAGGCCAGCAACCAAGAGATGCTCGGCCATACGTTGAAGGCACTGGTCGATCGCTTCGGCCTGCAAGGCGAAGTCCTAGGCGAAGTTTCCGCAGGTGCCGTGCTGAAACATTCTCAAGATTTCAATCTTGCGCGCGAGTGCGTGCTCGACAGCGGTTTAGCGCCGGAGACGCCCGCCTTCGATGTGCAGCGCGCATGCGGCACGAGCCTCGATACGACGATCCTGATCGGGCTCAAGATTGCGAGCGGTCAGATCGATGCGGGCATCGCCGCCGGTGTCGATACGGCGAGCGATGTACCGATCGTCTATCCCAAGGCCTACCAACAGCTCTTGCTGCGAAGCGCGCGCGGCAAGACGTTGGGTCAAAAGATTGCGCCCTGGTTCGGTCTGCGCCCCTCGTTCTTCAAACCGAGCCTGCCTGCCGTCGTCGAGCCGCGCACGGGATTGTCGATGGGTCAGAGTTGCGAACGCATGGCCCAGACATGGCAGATCTCAAGGCAGGAACAAGATGCGTTCGCTCTCGACAGCCATCGCAAGGCGGCTGCGGCTTACGAGCAAGGCTTCTTTTCCGATTTGGTCGTGGAGTTCCGCGGCCTGAAGCGCGACAACAATCTGCGCCCCGACTCGACGCTCGAAAAGCTCGCGCAACTGCGTCCGGCATTCGCGCCGAACGGCACGCTGACCGCCGGCAATTCGACGCCGATGACGGACGGCGCTGCCGCCGTCCTGCTCGCGAGCGAGGAGTGGGCAAGATCGCGGGGCCTGCCGGTCCTCGCTTACTTGAGCTACAGCAAAGTGGCCGCGGTGGATTACATGAACAAGGAAGGGCTACTCATGGCCCCCGCCTATGCGGTGCCGCGATTGCTGGCAGACGCCGGTCTGCGCTTACA
>DATCLP010000039.1:0-9269 GCA_036563855.1 Steroidobacteraceae bacterium
GATCGAAGTGTCGTGGCGAGCGGGACTGCGTTTGATGTGCACCTTGGCGGTCTCGCTAGCCATTTCGCTTGCCGGTCCACTGACTGCGCAGGCGCAGGTCGCCAATTTCACGATCGTTTGGAGCACGCTGGGCGAGGTTGCAGCTTCGACGAAGCAGACTCCTCGTGCCGGTCGGCAGCTCTTCACGGCGGCCGAGCTCGCCGAGCTTTCGCTCAAGAAGGTCACTGTCTCGAAGGTGGAAGTCGAGCCGGCAATCGTTGCGCTGCGCACTGGCGAACGTTTCTGTCTCAGTAAGCTGCAAGTGCGAGCAACGGCGGATGAGCGCACGCCAGTGGAAGGCGCACCGCTCTCGGTTTCGGTGCGGCAGGATCACCGCGAAGCGTTGGGCATTCAGCGCAGCAAGAACGATATTTGTTTCTCGCCGACGGCCGCGGGCGAGTTTCCGATCCGTCTGCAGAGTTTGCTTCCGGCTCGCGACGGCACGGTCCGCGGCGCACAGATGTTCTTGCGCGTTAGCGACGAGACAGGCTTCAGCAGTAGCAATTAGTCCGTCGAAAACAAGATGCGAACCCAGTCCCGCGACCGGTCGCCGAACGCGACGAAGTGAGGATTGATCAAACTTTCTTTGGTGTTATAGCGAAGCGGCGCACCTTCGGCATCGAGCACCAAACCGCCTGCACCCTCGACGACGGCTTGCGCCGCCGCAGTGTCCCACTCGCTCGTCGGCCCGAATCGCGGATAGACGTCGGCGCGGCCTTCGGCAATCGCACAGAACTTGATCGAGCTGCCGACTTGAACGAGCTCGTGCTCACCGAGACGCGGCAGATTCTTTGCAAGCGTATCGTTTGCGTGAGAGCGGCTGCCGACGACCCGCACCTTGCGCGGTGCTCGCGAGCACACGTGAATCGCTTCGATCGGTTCGCGAGCAATCTGCCGGAACGCGCCGATGCCGCTGCCGCCCCAATATATCGCATCGGTGGCAGGCACATAGACGACGCCGAGTGCTGGAACGTGATCTTCGATCAATGCGATGTTGACCGTGAACTCGTCGTTGCGCTTCAGGAATTCCTTCGTGCCGTCGAGCGGATCGACGAGCCAGAACGCGCGCCATTGCGCGCGCGTCTCATACGCGACCGTATTCGCTTCTTCGGACAGGATCGGCAGCGCCGGCTCGAGGTTGATCAAGCCGCGCACGATCGTTTCGTGCGAGCGCAGATCTGCAATCGTCAGCGGCGACTCGTCGGCCTTCGTCGTGACATCGAGCGGTTGCCGATAGACCTCGAGGATCTTCGCACCCGCCTGTCGTGCAATCGCGAGCACCGGTGCGACGAGAGCCTCGAGCTCTGGCGTCTTCATGGTCACATTCCCGACAGCTCGTCCGCCGGATAGAGCATGCCGGCCTCATTCAGTCGGGCGAGAATTTGCTCGGCAGCCTGTTCCGGTGTCACGTCTGCCGTCCGCACGTGAATTTCCGGATGTTCGGGCGGCTCGTAGGGCGAATCGATCCCGGTGAAATTTTTCAACTCGCCGCGCCGGGCCTTCTTGTACAGCCCCTTCGGATCGCGTCGTTCGGCCACTTCGAGCGGCGTGTCCACGAATACCTCGAAGAACTCGCCTTCCTCCACCAGGCTCCGTGCGAGACGGCGCTCCGAGCGGAACGGCGAGATGAACGACACGAGTACGATCAATCCGGCATCGACCATCAGCTTTGCAACTTCCGCAACGCGCCGAATGTTCTCGACGCGATCGGCATCGGTAAAGCCGAGATCCTTGTTGAGGCCGTGCCGCACGTTGTCGCCATCGAGCGTGTACGTGTGGCGGCCGAGCGAGTGTAGACGTTTCTCGACGAGGTTTGCGATCGTCGATTTGCCGGCGCCCGACAAACCGGTGAACCAAAGGATGCAGGCGCGCTGCCCTTTGAGCGCCGAGCGCGCGTGCTTATTCACGTCGAGCGCCTGCCAGTGAATGTTCTCGGCGCGACGCAACGCAAAGTGGAGCAAACCGGCACCGACGGTGTCGTTGTTCAACTTGTCGATCAGGATGAACCCGCCCATCTCGCGATTTTCGGCGTACGGGTCGTACGGTACGGGCCTATCCAAGCTCAAATTGCAGACGCCGATCTCGTTGAGCTCGAGCTGTTTGGCCGCAAGATGCTCGAGCGTGTTGACGTTCACCTTGTACTTGGGCGCCGTGATGCTGCCGGAGACGGTCTGCGTGCCCAGTTTGATGAGGTAGGGACGTCCCGGGAGCATCGGCTCTTCGTGCATCCAGATGATCGTCGCTTGAAACTGATCGGCGACGCCGGGCGGCGAATCGGCGAGACAGAGCACATCGCCGCGACTGATGTCGATCTCATCTGTGAGCGTCAGCGTGACCGATTGCCCCGCGACGGCCTGTTCGAGATCGCCGTCGTAGGTCACGATTCGAGCGACGCGGCTGGTACGTCCCGAAGGCACGACCCGCACCGTGTCGCCGACTCGCACGACGCCGCTTGCGACCGTGCCGGCGAAGCCTCGGAAATCCTGGTTGGGGCGATTGACCCATTGCACCGGAAACCGAAACGGTTTCGCCTGCAGATCGTCCTCGACCTCGACCTGTTCCAGATACCCCATCAGCGTCGGGCCGTGATACCAAGGCGTGCGGCTGCTGCGTTCGAGAATGTTGTCGCCGCGCAGTGCCGAGAGCGGAATCGGCGTGACGCTCTCGAGTCCGATCTGCTGAGCGAAGTCGCGATACTCGTTCACGATCGTGTTGAAGATGTCCGCCGAGAAATCGACGAGATCCATCTTGTTGATTGCAAGCACGACGTGGCGGATGCCGAGGAGCGAGACGATATAGCTGTGCCTACGGGTCTGCGTGAGCACGCCCTTGCGCGCATCGATCAAGATCACGGCGACGTCCGCCGTCGATGCGCCGGTCACCATGTTGCGCGTGTATTGCTCATGACCCGGCGTGTCTGCGACGATGAACTTTCGGCGATCGGTCGAGAAGAAGCGATAGGCGACATCGATCGTGATGCCCTGCTCGCGTTCAGCGGCAAGTCCGTCCACGAGTAGCGCGAAGTCGAGAGCACCCCCCTGCGTGCCGACCTTCTTCGAATCCGCCTCCAGCGCTGCAAGCTGATCCTCGAAGATCATCTTCGATTCGTACAACAGTCGTCCGATCAAGGTGGACTTGCCGTCGTCGACGCTGCCGCACGTAATGAAGCGCAACAAGCTCTTGTGCTCGTGAGCCTTCAAGTACGCCTCGATGTCGGCGGCGATGAGGTCGGATTTGTGGGTCATTGGACGGTCGTGATTCGTGATCCGTAATTCGTGATTCGTAACTTGTACCTGCGCAAATCGCCTTCCTTCGAATCACGAACACCTAGAAGTAACCTTCCTGCTTCTTCTTCTCCATCGATGCCGCGCTGTCGTGATCGATGACACGGCCTTGCCGTTCGGAGCTCTTCGTCAACAGCATTTCCTGAATGATTTCCGGCAGCGTTCTGGCGCTGCTCTCGATGGCGCCGGTCAACGGATAGCAGCCGAGTGTGCGGAAGCGTACCGAGCGCACCTCGGGCTGTTCGCCGGGCGCAAGCGGCATCCGATCGTCGTCCACCATGATCAGCGTGCCGTCGCGCTTGACCACCGGTCGAGGTGCCGAGAAATAGAGCGGCACGATCGGGATGTCCTCGAGATAGATGTATTGCCAGATGTCGAGCTCGGTCCAGTTCGACAGGGGGAACACGCGCAGGCTTTCGCCCTTGTTCTTGCGTGCGTTGTACTGGCGCCAAAGCTCCGGGCGTTGCCGCTTCGGGTCCCACCGGTGCTGTGCCGAGCGGAACGAGAACACGCGCTCCTTCGCGCGCGACTTTTCCTCATCGCGACGGGCGCCGCCGAATGCGGCATCGAAGCCGTACTTGTCGAGCGCCTGTTTCAGCGCCTGCGTCTTCATCACGTCGGTGTGCACCGCGGATCCGTGCACGAACGGATTGATGCCGCGTTCGAGCCCGTCGGGATTGACGTACACGATCAACTCGAGCCCGTACTGCGCGACCATGCGGTCGCGGAAGGCGATCATGTCGCGGAATTTCCACGTCGTGTCGACATGGAGTAGAGGAAAAGGAGGCTTGGCCGGATAGAAAGCCTTCATCGCAAGGTGCAGCATGACCGAGCTGTCCTTGCCGATGGAGTACAGCATCACCGGGCGTTCGCACTCCGCCACGACCTCGCGCAGGATGTGGATGCTCTCGGCCTCGAGCCGCTGCAAATGGGTCAGTCTTGTCATATTCGGCCCCCTTGCCAGTCCAGGGGGCGGATCAACACAAGTTAGGTCAACGGGGGCAGCGATTGTGCGCGAATGCGCATGCGACGCATATCGCATTCTGTGCGTTCGAGAGCACGAATAGGCATAAGCGGAGAAACGCCTAGAATTACTGGAGTTTCAGACACATATAGTTACGTCTCAATGACACTTCTTTTCCCAGGTACGAAGCGAACTTATTCATCATACGAACGCCTATACATCACCCTCGAGCGACTGCTCCCCAACCTCGAAAGCAGTCTGTCGCGACAGGAGCAGTGCTTGTACCCGGGTTCGATTCAGCATAGGAAGGTCCTCCGCCGTGGCGGCACGTTGCTGCTTGCGAGCGTGCTTGCGGCATGCGCCGTCGGGCCGAACTATCGCGCGCCGCAACTGCCGGCGATCGACGAATGGCGCAACCCTCCTCCCGCCACCGCGCAACCGGATGTCGCGAACGATGCGACGCTCGCGGCCTGGTGGAAGGTATTGAACGACCCGACGCTCGATCAGCTCATCGAGTTGGCGGTACAGGAGAACAAGACCATCGAGCAGGCGCTGGCACGTGTGCGCGAGTCGCGTGCGCGGCGCAACATTTCCGCGGCGGGCCTGTTCCCGACGATCGGCGGTTCGGCGAGCGGCAGGGACACGGAGAGGACTCGGCGTGGAGGCTCCGATGCCGATTTCCCGAGTGACGTCGGTTCGACAGCGAGCGGCGAGACCTACACCGCGGGTTTCGATGCGAGCTGGGAGCTCGACCTTTTCGGCGGTCGACGCCGTTCGCTCGAAGCGGCGAATGCAAGCCTGGCAGCAGTAGAGGCCGATCTGCGCGATGCGCTCATCACGCTGCTCGGCGACGTTGCGTTGGGCTACGTGAACGTACGCACGACGCAATCGCGCCTGGCTTTTGCGGAGCGCAATCTCGAACTGCAACGTGCGCTGCTCGATATCACGCAATGGCGAGCGGAAGCGGGATTGGCCACCGTCCTGGATGTCGAGCAGGCCCGCACCAGCTATTCGCAAACGCTCGCGCAAATCCCATCGCTGCAATCGTCGTTGGAATCGGCGATGAATCGGCTGGCCGTGCTGACGGGCCGCGAGCCCGGCGCCTTGCACGAGATCCTGGCTGAGCGCCGCGCCATTCCGACCGCGCCCCGCGAGATCGTCTCGAGCGTGCCCGCGGAAGTGCTGCGGCGTCGTCCAGACTTGCGCGCGGCGGAACGCCGCCTGGCGGCGCAGACCGCGCAAGTGGGCGTTGCAACGGCCGCGCTCTATCCGAGCTTGTCGCTCACGGGTTCGTTCGGCTTCAGCGCCTCGGATGCGGGCGACCTGTTCTCCACGGGCCTCGAGACACGCGGCTACGGCCTGTCGTTGAACGTTCCGATCTTTCGTGCCGGCGCTTTGCGTCAGCAGGTCGTTGCGCAGAACGCGTTGCTCGATCAAGCAGTCGCCTCCTACGAAGCGACGCTGCTCTCGATACTTGAAGAAGTGGAAAACGCCTTGACTCAATGGACAAACGAGCAGCGGCGCTACGAAGCACTCACGCAAGCGGCGGAAAGCGCGCGGCTGGCGCGCGAGCTAGCGGTTGCGCAGTACAACTCCGGCCTCGTTGATTTCCAAACGGTGGTCTCCGCCGACCGGCAGCTGACGTCCACCGAAGATGCGCTCGCGGTGAGCAGCGGCGAGCTCACTTCCAACTTGATCCGTCTGTACAAGGCATTCGGCGGAGGTTGGTCGGTGTTCCCGGCCTCGAGCACCGCTGACGCAGGCACTCCGTAACTTCACGATCTCACGATTGGCTGCACGAACGACATGGAAACCCAGACGACCGTCACCAGCTCCGAAGTCGCTCGCACGCTAGGCGAGTACGGGCACGAGCAGAAGCCCTGGTTGCGCTATGCCAAGTGGATCGGAATCGCGGCGGTCGTTGCGCTCGTTCTGTACTGGCTGCTCGGCCGCGGTACCGGCGCAACGACGACGTACATCACGGAGGAAGTGCGGCGCGGAGACATCGTCGTCACCGTGACGGCGACGGGCAATCTCCAGCCGCGCAATCAGGTCGATATCGGTAGCGAGCTGTCCGGAACGATCCGCCAAGTGTTCGTGGACGTGAACGACGAGGTGAAAGCCGGCCAGGTGCTCGCCGTTCTCGATACGTCGCGATTGAAAGCGCAGGTGCTGCAGCAAGAAGCTGCGCTAGCTTCGGCGGAGGCGCGCGTCATTCAAAGCGAAGCTTCGCTGAAAGAGGCGCGGGCAAACTATCAACGCCTGCTGAAGGTTCGCGAGCTGTCGGGCAACAGGATGCCCTCGGAGCACGACATGGACGTCGCGCAATCGGCGGTATCGCGCGCCGAAGGCGATCTCGCCGCGGCGAAGGCGAGCGTTGCGCAGGCGCGCGCGAGCCTCGAGGCCGTGCGAACGGATCTGTCCAAGACTGAGATCAAATCGCCGATCAACGGCATCGTGCTTGCCCGCTCGGTCGAGCCAGGTTCGACGGTTGCTGCCTCCTTGCAAGCACCGGTCTTGTTCACGCTCGCCGAAGACCTGAAGAAGATGGAGCTGCACGTCGCTGTGGACGAAGCAGACGTCGGCTCGGTGCAAGTCGGACAGAAAGCGACGTTCACGGTGGATGCGTATCCGAACCGCACGTTCACGGCGCACATCACGCAAGTGCACTACGCATCGAGCACTACGAAAACCGGTTCGTCGACGACATCCACGGGTGTCGTGACCTATGAAACGGTGCTGGAGGTCGACAACAGCGACCTGCTGCTGCGACCGGGCATGACGGCGACCGCGCAGATCTTGACCACGAACGTGACGGATGCGTTGCTGATCCCGAACGCGGCGATGCGATTCCAGCCGGAAGGCGTGCAGATTCCCGGCATGCCGGGCGCGAACGGACGCCCGAACAATCCGTTCCAGGCGCTCATGCCGGGTCCGCCGCGCGGCATGCGGTTCGGTCCGGGCGGCAACCGCGACCAGGGCGGAGCAATGCGTCGTCTCGGCAGGGCGTGGATTCTGGAGGACGGTAAACCTGCGCTCGTATTCTTCCGGCCGGGTGCCAGCGACGGGCGATTCACGCAAGTGCTCGAGCTCGAGGAAATGCCGAACTTCGGCCGGATGGCGAGCCAGATCGAGGGCAACGAAGAGTTTCAGAAGGCCTTGAAGCGCAAGCTCGAGCCGGGAACGAAAGTCATCGTCGACGCCGAGACGAGATCGAAGCCGAAGTCATGACCGGAATGCCCGCGTCACCGCAGCCCGTCATCGAGCTGTCGCAAGTCACGAAAGTCTATGGTCACGGCGAGGCCCAAGTGCGGGCCTTGCGCGGCATCGACTTGGTGATTCATCCCGGCGAGTTCGTGGCCGTCATGGGACCGAGCGGCGGCGGCAAGTCGACGTGCATGAATATTCTCGGCTGCTTGGATACGCCGACGAGCGGTACCTATAAGTTCCTCGGCGTGCCGGTCGGGTCGTTGAGCGCCGATCAACGCGCGCTCCTGCGCCGCAATTACATGGGCTTCGTGTTCCAGGGCTTCAATTTGTTGAGCCGTACGAGCGCGCTCGAGAACGTCGAGCTGCCGATGATCTATCGCGGCGTGCCGGCGGCAGAGCGCCGCGAGCGTGCGCGGAAGGCATTGCACGAAGTGGGTCTGGCAGGGCGCGAACATCACGTGCCGAGCGAGCTCTCCGGCGGTCAGCAGCAACGCGTCGCCATCGCGCGCGCGATCGTGACGCAGCCGCAAGTGCTGTTCGCGGACGAGCCCACGGGCAATCTCGATACCGCCACGAGCATCGACATCATGCGTCTGCTCACGGGGCTCAACGAAGAAAAGGGCATCACCATCGTCATGGTGACTCACGAACCCGACATTGCCGCATGGACGCGCCGCATCGTGCGCTTCCGCGACGGCACGATCGAAAGCGACGAAGTCAATGAACCTGTGCGCACTGTAGGCTGAAGACCGAGGCTGAAGGTAGAGAGGCAGCTCATGCCCCTGATTCCGTACCACTCGCAGACATCGGGCGACGCACGCGCTAGCACGCGCCTGAGCTTTCAGCCTTCAGCCTACAGCCTACAGCCTGAACATCGCGGGGTATCGCGATGTTCATAAACGCCATCATCCTCGCGTTGCGCGAGATTCGCCGCAACGTGCTGCGTTCGTCGCTTACGATCCTCGGCATCGTCATCGGCGTCGCAGCCGTCATCACGATGGTGACGATCGGTGACGGCGCCACCGCGCAAATTCAGGCTGACATTCAGAAGCTCGGCACGAACCTGCTCCAAGTTTTCCGCGGACAGGGTTTCGGACCGGGCGGCGCACGCTCGGTGGCACCGCCGTTCACAATGGACGATGTGTTGGCGATCGAAACCGAGATCCGCGGCGTGGCAGCCGTTGCGCCCCAGTCCAATAGCGGCACACAGGCGATCTTCGGCAACTCCAATTGGTCGACGTCGGTCACCGGCACGAACGACAAGTTCATCGAAGTGCGCGATTGGCCGCTGGCTTCGGGCAGGAATTTCACCGAGTCCGAGCTGCGCGGCGGTGCCGCCGTGTGCATTCTCGGCAACACGGTCAAACAAGAATTGTTCGGCGATCAGGATCCGGTCGGCCAAAGCATTCGCCTATCGCGCATCTCGTGTCAGGTCATCGGTGTTTTGAGCGTTAAAGGGCAATCGGGCTTCGGTCAGGATCAGGACGACCTCGTCGTGATTCCGTTGCGTACGCTCCAGCGACGTATGGCCGGGAACACGGACGTGAACTCGATTCTCGTCAAGGCGCGCGAAGGCGTACCCACGGAAAAAGTGCAGGCCGACATCGAGAAACTGATGCGCGAGCGGCGCAAGATTCCGCCCGGTCAGGATAACGATTTCAACATCCGCGATTTGAAGGAAGTCTCGAGCACGTTCACGAGCACGACACGCGTGTTGACTGCGCTACTCGGAGCAGTTGCGGCCGTCAGTCTCGTCGTCGGCGGCGTCGGCA
>DATCLP010000040.1:0-4248 GCA_036563855.1 Steroidobacteraceae bacterium
TGTCGGGTGCGCCGACCGTGATCGACGGGGCGGTAGTTGCAGGTGCGCTCGACGGCTACTTGCGCGTGTTCGATGCGAAGACCGGTGCCGTGCTCTTCAGCTTCGACACTGCGAAGCAATTCGAGACGATCAATGGCGTGCCGGGCAACGGCGGTGCGATCGACAATGCCTCGATCGTTGCCGCGAACGGACAGTTGTTTGTTGCGTCGGGCTACGGCATGTTCGGACAGCCGCCGGGCAATGTGTTCATGGCATTCCGGCCGAAATCGAAAAAATGAGGACCGAGTGTCGTTGCGCGGTCGAGGCTGGATCGACGTGCGCAACGACTCGCGGTTTTGCGAGATGTATGCGTCGTGAGTTCTTCCAATTCTGATTACTTGCCGGGCTACCGCGAGGAGATTCGCGCTCACGTCGAGAAGCATCTCGGGCCGATCAAGGAGATTCTGCGGGAAGGTTCCGATCCGACTGAAATCGAAGTCCTACACGTCCCGCCGCAAGAGACACGCCCGGTCCGCACGCTCGTCACGGCAGGCATGAGCGACAAGGCGATGAGCGTGCCGCCGGGGAAGCAGCAGGCGCCGCGTTACATCGAATTGATGGTGACGCTGCCTCGCATGTGGCCTTTCGATGCAGAGGCACGCCGCGATCCGCGTTGGCGGTGGCCGCTCGATCAATTGCGATCGATTGCAGAGTTACCGCGCGACACCGGTCGCTGGGTGGGGTGGGGCGAGACGTTCACGAACGGCAATCCGCCGCAACCGCTTGCACCGACGACTCGGCTTTGCGGCGCAGTGATCGTGCCGTCGCTTCTCGTGCCGGAGGATTTTTACGAGCTGAAGATCGCCGCGCATTCCATCGCCTTCTTCAGCGTCGTGCCGTTGTACAAGGAAGAGCTCGAGCTGAAAGAAGCCAAGGGCGTCAACTACCTCTTCGAAGCATTGATCGACGCGGACATCAAGGATTTCATCGATCCGCGGCGAAGGAATGTGGGGAAGAAGAGGTGGTGGCAGATATTTTAGGGTGTGGGCTAAAGGCTGTTGGCTAAAGGTAGAGCGCGCACGATCGCCTCTCCTCGGGGGAGGCCGCTCTTACGCTTCCTGCGTCCGCGGCATTCGTGCATCCATGCACATCAAGGCGGCGAGAGCGAAGCGTCGCGGTGAGGGGATCGCACGAACGCGCGCGGATCCAGTGCGTGGATCATCTCATCCGGTCCTTTGGACCACCTTCTCCCGAGGCAGAAGGGGCTCAACGTGCTACGCGCTCGCGTCCACCACACTCCTCGTATACCACCCTCTCACCAACTGCAGATGTTTGTTTTCCTGCAGCAGAGCATCTCGGAACTGTTGTGCGAGATCATCTTGGCCGATGCCCTCGGCGAGCGTGGCGAGGAGATTCCATGCATCGACATCCGTGAGCTCCGCGACGAGCATTGCGTTCAAGCAATCCGAAAAGCTCGTACGCGGATCGTTCACGACTTGCATCAGTCCGGCGGTTTCCACGCCGACGAGATCAGCGCTCGTCGTTTGCGCCGTTGGGTCACCGCCGAGCTTTCGAATCGCATCGACGAGCAGATGGTAGTGCGCAAGCTCGTCGGCGCGGATGCTCGTCAGCTCTTCGAGCGTGGCGCCTGAAGTCGAGTCTCCAGTTGCCTGGAATTTCACGATCAACGCATCGTAGAGCCGCGTGCCGCCGCGTTCGTAAGCTGCGCGCTCGGCGAGCTTGTCGATGAACACTTGAGGATTCGAGCCGGTGATCTTTTTCATGCCGGACTTGAGCGTGCCCTTCACCGTTGCAGGCGGCGGCACGGAGCCGAGCGGATCGGCCTCCGCGATCGATTGCACTTTGATGTCGACGAAATCCGCAGGATCGCCTGTGAAGACAGGCTGCAGCTTTTCTTCTGCCGTCAACATCTTTTTCGTCTCGCGCGGCGAGGTCTGAATGCCGGTGCGGTTCGTTCCCATGTGTGCTTGTGTGCTCATGGCGGATCTCCTCGGGTTCAGGCGGCGGCAGGTGTTTGACGAGCCAGCTCCGTCCCTGGCTGATATCTGTAACCTGCAGCTACGGCATCGCTCGGTACGCCTTCGGAATGAACATGATCCCGATATGCGAGCGTCGCTTCGGTTTCCTCGTCAGGCCCTACGTATTCGGTACCGCGCGCACGCATGTCGATCTCGTCGACGAGAACTTTGCGGACGAAATCGCGCTGGCTGGCATACGGCAACGGATCCGGCAACGTTTCGGGCAACACTTCGAGCGGATCCTTCTTCACGGTCTCCTTGAAGATGTCGGCGACCGCCGCTAAGTGGCCCTGCTCGTAATCGAGCATGCGCTCCCAGATACCTTTGATGCGCGGATTGGATTCCTGCTGCGCACAGCTCCAGTAGTTGTAGACCTCCATGGCTTCGTGGAGCAGCCATTGCTCCAGGAACGATTGCGTCGGATCGAGAAGGGATTCGTATTGCGTGACGTGCTGCTCTTCGATGGACGCAATCTCGGCATAGAGCTGACGCGCGAGCGGATCGGCGAACAGAGGTCCGATGTTCACATAGTAGTTGTGCGTCTGTTGCTCGCCCGCCGTAATCGTCAACGCGTGGAGCTTCGTGAGCGGGTGAGAGGCTCGCGTGACCGTCGGCCGCCGTACGTTGTCCGTTGCATAGCGATGATGCACGTGCGTCGGCCGCCCGGGCACGATGTCGGTGTACGACTGCAGGATGTTGTTCGCATCCTTGCCCTCGAGCCGATCGAGCAGCGCGGCGTATCTGTAAAGATGATCGAAGTCCTCGAGTAAGCCGAAGCGCAAGGTTTGAGCTACGTACTCGTCCGGCTCGCGCCTCGCCATGGCCGCCGTCACTTCGATCGCGGTTTGTTCGTACGCAATCGTCGTTTCGAGCGGCGAGTGATCGGGACCGATCAGCCAATTGATCAGCGTTTCCTGCTGATGCTCGATCTGACGAATCTGTGCGAGCGGCAGCCGCAGCTCCGAGTCGAAGCGCGCGACGGCATGCTGAAATCGCAGCGCTTCGTGCTCAACGCCATTCATGAGAATGATTCTGATGCGCGTGAACGCGTCGTCATCGAGCTTGCTGATCGGTTTCGGCGATACCTCGCGCCACGTGAAACGTTGGCGGTCGAGCGGCGTGCCGCGGTCCTCGAGAATCTTCATGGTCATGGCGGTGGGCTCCAGGTTGAGACGAGCAGCCGCGACATCTCGCGGCCGACAGTGATCTCGAACCGAAGCCATCGAGAAACCCAAAGTTCCGCGGCTATTCGAAAAATGAAATCAGACGGACGGAAGGTCTGTCGTTGGACGACCGCTGCTCAGGCAACAAGCTACAGGCGACACCAGACACGTGCTGGTCGGAACGATCGCCTAGCGCGAGACAGCAGTCGCTGAGCGCTGATGCGCGGGCTAGCTTGCAGAAACTACAGATGAGGATGTTTAACGCTGCTTCCGCTCATGGGCGCAGACGCCCGATGCCGCGGCGTCGGCCGGCACTTCCGCGCCAGCCGACGTCGGTTGGCTTCAATGACGAGCTGTGCGTGCGTTCGAACGCGAAGCGCTCTTGCGGCTTGCGGCGGTCCGAGCTTGTCGGGATTTTGCTGCCGTCGTGCGGCTCGAACGGCCGGTTGCGCGCTTGCGCGTCGTCGGCTGTTCCTCGGCTTCTTCCATCGGAATGCCCATTTCCTGCATGAGCTGGATCTTCCGCTCGAACAGACGGGTGCCGATCTCCTTCAAGTCGAGCCCCGCCTTCTTTGTCTCGGGGAAAAGCTCGTTTTCCTCCTCCTTGACGTGGTGCTTCACGTACTCGGCGAGCACCTTGACGGTCGCTTTGAACTTTTCGTCATCGCTCGTCATGCCCTCGATTTTCGCGATGAGATCCTTCGCCGACTGATGCTCGATGGCCGCCTCGTGCACGAGCTCGAGCGACTCCTCGTCGTCTTCCAGGGCATCCTTTGCCTGCGGGTAGAACAGCTCCTCTTCGATCTGCGCGTGGACGGTCAGCAGCTGGCAAATGCGATGCGCCAGGCTCTGCAGCTCGTCGTCGTCGGCCTTTTCGAATTCGTCGAACAGCTTCTCGACCGTGCGGTGGTCTTGCTTCAGCAACGCGATCGCATCGCGCGGCGCGTCGGTTGCCGCATTGGGGGTCGCTCTTGCCATGATTTCGCTCCTAATAGTGATTGGCTGGCAACGACGAACAATGAACCGTATGCACGAGCGGTTCCCATCGCGTTGCAGTGATAAATCGA
>DATCLP010000041.1:0-8670 GCA_036563855.1 Steroidobacteraceae bacterium
CGCGACCTCTCGTAATCTGTAGTGGGTCCTCCGCATGGATCGGTCAACCGAAAATGGCCACCCTGTACGAGCACTGACAAACGATCTCGAAGGAGGAGCCATGAACATCACTCGCTGGGAACCCTTCCGCGAAATGGAGGACATGTTCCGACAGTACTCGCCATTCTTCGGCCGCTGGCTGCGGCGCTGGGACGATGACACTGCCACCTGGCGGCCCGCTGCGGACATCACCGAGACGGAAAAGGAATACCTCATCAAGGCCGAGCTTCCTGAAGTGCGTAAGGAAGATGTGAAGATCGAATTGAACGAAGGCGTTCTCACGATCAGCGGCGAGCGCAAGAAGGAAAAGGAAGAGAAAGAGGCGAACGAAATTCGAGTCGAGAGCTTCTATGGCACCTTCTCCAGGAGTTTCGCCCTTCCGGAAGACGCGAACCCGGATGCAATCACCGCCGAGTGCAAAGACGGCGTCGTGAAGATTCACATTCCAAAGACTGCCGAGAAGAAGCCCAAGGCTCGCAAGATCGAGATCCAGTAGCGATCGCGAGAACGCAGGAGAAAGCCATGAGTCGAGCGACGTCGGCATCCGGTTCGAAACCGGCTAGTCGTATGTCCAGCCGCAAGCGGGCGAAACAGACGACCAGCGAAAACCCCCGCATTACCGAGGAGAGTCTGCACGCCGCCATTGCGGAGGCTGCGTACTACCGAGCCGAAAAGCGCGGTTTCGAGCCCGGCCACGAGCTCGACGATTGGCTGGCGGCAGAGATGGAAATCGCCGCGATGAAAAGAGGAAGAGGAACATCTGACCGGCCAGTTGCATCCCGGCAGGGTTCGTCATGAAGGTCGGGGACTACTGTCAGCGCGACGTCGTGACGGTTGCTGCGACTGCCGACGTCGTCGACGTCGCGCGCGTGATGCGCGACCGTCATGTCGGATTTCTCGTCGTGGTCGACG
Organism: Steroidobacteraceae bacterium; assembly: GCA_036563855.1. GTDB lineage: Bacteria > Pseudomonadota > Gammaproteobacteria > Steroidobacterales > Steroidobacteraceae > Steroidobacter. Next base: position 952 of record DATCLP010000041.1, read on the forward strand.
AAGGCGACCCGGAGCTGAGGCCGATCGGTGTCGTCACCGATCGGGACATCGTCTTGCAGATCTGTGCGCGCGAGGTCGATCCGCACTCGGTCACGGCTGCCGACGTCATGAGCAGCGATCCGCTCGTCGCCCGCGAATCCGACGATTTGAACGATCTCCTCAGGACAATGCAGGCCGCGGGATTTCGGCGCGTTCCCGTGACGAACGAAGAGGGTGCGTTGGCTGGAGTCATCGCCATCGATGATGTGATCGACGTCATCGCAGGATTGTTGGTCGATATCTGCGGATCCATTCGCAACGAGCAGCGGGTGGAACGCCGGCGACGCGGTGATTGAACGCCTGCGAGTGACAAGCGTGCTGCACGCGGTAAGATGGGCTTTGCGTGCCCGTTAGCCGAGAGCAACTCGAGCCCAATGCTCATCATCGCCCTGAACTGCGGGAGCTCCTCGGTCAAGTGTGCCGCCTTGGAAGGCGTGCCGCTCCGTCGTGTGGCCGAAGGGCGCGTCGAAGAGATCGGCACGTCAAGTGCGAGTCTGCGAATCGGGTCCGAAGCACGTTCGGTGCACGCACCGGATGTGGCAACAGCGGTCGGCTTATTGCTCGACGATCTGGTCCCGCACTTCGGCGGTAGAGAAATCTCCGCGGTCGTTCACCGCGTCGTACACGGCGGAGAGCGCTTCGTTCGGCCGACGCGCATCGACGACGACGTATTGGATGCGCTCGACGAATTGAGCTCGCTGGCGCCGCTGCACAATCCGCCGGCAATCGCTGCAATCCGTGCAGCGCGTGTGCGATTCGGATCGGTTCCCCACTTTGCCGTGTTCGATACGGCATTCCATACGACGCTCCCTCCGCGAGCACGCGAGTACCCTTTACCCGAAGCCTTGCGTGCGAAGCATCGCATTCGACGCTTCGGATTTCATGGCATCAGCCATCGGCACGTGATGACGCGCGTCGCGGAGGAGATGCGCGCCTCTCCGCGGGACCTGCGAATCATTTCCTGTCACCTCGGGAATGGATCCAGTATCACCGCAATCGAGTACGGCCGCAGCGTCGAGACGAGCATGGGTATGACGCCGCTCGAAGGCTTGGTCATGGGGACGCGAGCCGGAGATCTGGATCCCGGCATCGTGCTCGAGCTGATGCGAGAGCACGACCGCGAGGCGATCGAGCGTCTGTTGACGCGAGAAGCAGGCTTGCGGGGCATGACAGGCACGAACGACATGCGGGAAATCGAGCGGCGGGCGGAGGAGGGCGACGAAAGCTGTCGCCTCGCGATCAACGTCTATGCACATCGCATTCGCAAGTACATTGGTGCTTATGCGGCAGCCATGGGCGGTGTGGATGCGATCGCTTTCACCGGCGGCATCGGCGAAAACAGCGCGCTCATTCGTCATCGCTGCCTGCAGCGACTCGATTTTCTCGGTGCACGTCTCGACGAAGATGCCAACCGCGATGCCCTCGATGATCCGAACGTTTCATGCGCGAACTTGGCCTTGCCTGAATCGCGCGTGCGATTGTTCGCTTTGCGCGCCGACGAAGAGCTGTCGATGGCCGAAGCGATCGCGCCGTTGCTGACCAAGTCGTCGCGAGGCGAAGTGGACCGGCGGATTCCGGTTGCAGTGTCGGCACGTCATGCGCATCTGTCGCAGCGCACACTCGATCAACTGTTCGGCGAAGGATTCGAGCTTACGCCGCGCACCGCTCTATCACAGACCGGACAGTACGCGGCGCAGGAGACGGTGACCCTGATCGGTCCGCGCGGGCGCCTCGAGCGAGTACGGCTCATGGGACCGCCTCGTGCCGAGGATCAAATCGAAATCTCCCGCACGGACGAATTCATTCTCGGTGTCGATGCACCCGTGCGTCTTTCCGGAGATCTGGCGAATACGCCGGGAATCACCATCGAAGGTCCGCGCGGCCGCGTGACGCTGCGCAACGGCGTGATCGCTGCGCGGCGGCACATACACATGGGCCCCGAAGACGCCGCTCGTTTGGGGCTTCGCGACTGCGACGTCGTCGACGTCCGCATCGACAGCGACGGCCGCGACGTGACCTTTCACGATGTCACCGTCCGCGTCCACCCGAGCTTCCGCCTCGAGCTGCACCTCGACACGGATGAAGCGAATGCGGCGGGAGTCAAACAGGGAGACATGGCGGAGCTCATCCTTTCGGATGAGCTCCGCAATTGAGAATTGAGAATGACAATTCTCAATTGTGATCGACGGTAGCCGATCACCGGGCCCGCTACGCGGGCCACTGCCACTCCCTGATCTCCGGCATATCTTCCCCATGCTCGCGAATGTACTCGCGATGCGCGATGAGCTTTTCGTGGATACGTTGGCGGAGATGAGCGGTCTGAGACGCTAAGCCGGGGACGTAGTCGAGCACGGCTTCGATGAGGTGGAAGCGGTCGACTTCGTTCAAGACCGTCATGTCGAAGGGCGTCGTCGTCGTGCCTTCTTCTTTATAGCCGCGCACGTGCAGGTTGGGGTGGCCGGTGCGGCGATACGTCAGCCGATGAATCAGCCACGGATAGCCGTGGAAGGCGAAGATGATCGGCTTCGTCGTCGTGAACATCGCATCGAATTCCTTGTCGCTCAGCGCGTGGGGATGCTCGCCCGGCGCTTGCAGCGTCATGAGGTCGACGACGTTGATGACGCGTACGCGCAGTTTCGGCAGCCATTCGCGCATGAGGCTCACCGCGGCAAGCGTTTCGAGCGTCGGCACGTCGCCGGCGCAAGCCATGACGACGTCGGGCTCGCTGCCTTCGTCGTTGCTTGCCCACGACCAGATGCCGATGCCGGCCGTGCAATGCGCGATCGCCTGATCCATCGTGAGCCATTGAGGCTGCCGCTGCTTGCCCGCGATGATCACGTTGATGTAGTTGCGGCTGCGCAGACAGTGGTCGGTGACGCTGAGCAACGTGTTCGCATCGGGCGGCAAGTACACGCGAATCACCGACGCCTTCTTGTTGACGACGTGATCGATGAATCCAGGATCCTGATGACTGAATCCGTTGTGGTCCTGCCGCCAGACATGCGAAGTGAGCAAGTAGTTGAGCGATGCGATCGGACGGCGCCACGGGATCTCGTTGCACGTCTTCAACCACTTCGCGTGCTGGTTGAACATCGAATCGATGATGTGGATGAACGCCTCGTAGCAGCTGAAGAATCCGTGGCGTCCTGTGAGCAAGTAGCCCTCCAGCCAACCTTGGCACTGATGCTCGCTCAGCATTTCCATGACGCGGCCATCAGGACCGACGTGCGAGTCCGAGTCGTAAACGATCCCGCTGGACATGCGATTCGTGACGTCGAGGACGTCGTTCCAGCGGTTCGAAGTCAGTTCGTCGGGGCTGAAGATGCGGAAGTTGCGGCGCTCGAGATTCATCTTCATCACATCGCGGATGAAGGCGCCTTGTACGCGCGTGGCTTCGGCGATCGTACCGCCCGGGCGATCGACCGTGACGGCGTAATCGCGAAAGTCGGGAAGCCGTAGGTCGCGCAGCAGGATGCCGCCGTTCGCATGCGGGTTGTCGCCCATGCGCCGGCGTCCTTTCGGTGCGAGCTCGCGCAACTCGGGCCGCAAGCGCCCTTCGGGCGTGAACAGCTCCTCGGGCCGATAGCTGCGCAACCATGCCTCGAGCTTCGCAAGGTGAGCTGGATTCTCGGCCAATCCCGAAAGCGGGACTTGATGCGAGCGCCAGCTATTCTCGACGGCTATGCCGTCGACTTCCTCCGGTCCCGTCCAGCCTTTGGGTGTCTGCAAGACGATGGCTGGCCAACGCGGCCGGCCGCGAAATCCTTCGCGGCGCGCTTTCGCTTGAATCTCGCGGATGTGCTCGATGACGCGATCCAGAGTGCGCGCCATGCTCATGTGCGTCGCTTCGGTGGTCGCTTCCTTGTCGACATAGAACGGCTCGTATCCGTAACCCATCAAGAGCTGCGTCAGCTCTTCGCGAGGGATACGCGCCAGCACTGTCGGACCGGCGATCTTGTAGCCGTTCAAATGCAGGATCGGCAGAACGGCGCCGTCGTGCACCGGATTCAAGAATTTGTTCGAATGCCAGCTCGTCGCGAGCGGGCCGGTTTCCGCTTCGCCGTCGCCGATGACGCATGCGACGATCAGTTCCGGATTGTCGAATGCGGCGCCGAATGCGTGCGACAGCGCGTAGCCGAGCTCGCCACCTTCATGAATCGAGCCTGGCGTTTCAGGCGCAGCGTGGCTCGGAATGCCTCCAGGGAACGAAAACTGCTTGAAAAGCTCGCGTAGCCCTTCGACGTCTTCCGAGACGTGCGGGTAGTACTCGCTGTACGTCCCTTCCAAGTAGGTATTTGCGACGAGCGCCGGTCCGCCGTGCCCGGGACCAGCGACATAGATCATGTCGAGGTCGTATTTGCAAATCACCCGGTTCAGGTGCGCGTAGATGAAATTGAGTCCCGGCGTCGTCCCCCAATGGCCGAGCAGGCGGGGTTTCACGTGCTCGATTCGCAACGGCTCGGTCAGGAGCGGGTTGTCGAGCAGATAGATCTGCCCGACGGACAGGTAGTTGGCGGCCCGCCAATAAGCGTCCAGTCGTTGCAAATACTCTTTCGAGAGGGTGGGGTCTTCGATCGAAGCGACTGCTGCCGACATAAGCTCAATCCCTTTGTACGCGTAGAGGCGTCTGAAGGATCAGAGCCAATAAAGCGATGCAGGGCGGCCTCGGGTTCCGAGCCCGCAATTGAGAATGGAGAATTGAGAATTGGGTGAAGGGGGTGCATTCCCCTCATTCCCCGTTCCTCATTCCTTACTTGGCAGCGTGCTCGTTGAGAGTCAGGTACATCTTGACCAGGTGCGCGATCGAGCGGGCGCCCATCTTCTCCATCACGTTCGCGCGATGGATTTCGACGGTCCGCTCGCTCAAGCCGAGATCGATTGCAACGACCTTGTTGGCCTTGCCTTCGACGATCAGCTCGAACACTTCGCGTTCGCGCGGCGTGAGCGATTCTGCGCGGCGGCGAAGATCCGCGTGCTTCTCGATCGCCGCCCGATTCTCGGCGTCCTGCTTCAGCGCATTGTTGATGCGGTCCAGCAAGTCCTGATCGCGGAACGGCTTGGTCAAGAAGTCGAACGCGCCGTCCTTCATCGCCTGCACCGCCATCGGAATATCTCCGTGGCCGGTGATGAAGATGACGGGGAGGATCGCGCCCGAACGGTTCAGCTGCTGCTGGACCTCCAGGCCGCTCATCTCCGGCATACGGATGTCGAGCACGACGCAGCTATGCACGTTCGGGTCGTACTTCGCGAGGAAGTCGCTCGGACGGGAAAACACGACCGGCGTATAGCCGACGGTGCGCAACAGCAGCGCAATCGCTTGCCGCATGCTGTCGTCGTCGTCGACAACGTAAATCGTAGGGGTCTTCGGTTTGGACTTGGTGTTCGAGTCGATCATAGTCATGCCGCCGGCAAGCGAAACCAGAACCGGGTACCTCCGCCGTCTGCGGCATCGAACCCGATCGTTCCCTCATGTGCTTGAACTATGGCACGGGCGGAAGCCAACCCCAAGCCCGTCCCTTGAGGCTTCGTCGTGAAGAACGGATGGAAAATTTGCGACCGCTGCTCAGGCGCGATACCCGCGCCGGAATCGATCACCGAAATCTCGACGCCGTAACGGTCGCCTTTCAATTCGATCGTGACCTCGCGGCGCTGCGCTGCCGTATTCGCGGTCGTCGCATCGAAGGCGTTCTGCGCCAGCGTGTAGAGGACGTGCTGAATGCGCAGCCGATCGATGGCGACTGGCGGCGGGGGCGATTGGATTCGCACGGTCAGCGTGATGCCCGCTTCGTTCGCCAGCAACTCGAGCGCAGGCGTCAACTCCTGCACGACCTCTTCAATGGACGCCGGCGCTTTGACGATATTGTCGCGATGGAACAGCCGACGCATGCGCCGGATGCCCTCGGCGGCCGCCAAGGCCTCCTTGCTAATGAGCTGGAAAACCTCCCGGGCGCTCTCGATCGAGGCGTTCGGTTGGCTCAGCATGCGCTCGCCCGCCTGGGCGAACGTCGTGATCGCGCCCAGCGGCTGGTTGAGCTCGTGCGCAATGCCGCTCGCCATCTCTTCGAGCGCAGAGCAGCGCGAGATCGCCATGAGCTGGTCGAGCAGCGGCGGTCGGGCGGTTTCCGGGGGCGGGGACTTCGTCTCCGCCCCGTTCGTCGTCGATCGGTTCACAACTAACGGATATCCTGGGGCCATCAGCCTCACGGCAAGATTACGGCACGGTTGCAGCGAAGGGTGCCGGAAGGCCCCACGCCGTGCACCTGCGAGAACCCCTCAGTCGGCTGTGCCAGCCCCTTAGAGACCTTCATCGCAGATTCAGGGATCTTATTTCCGAATCTTGACTGCCGAAGGAGAGCTGCGCCGATGACCCTGAACCTCGCCGAAATTCGCGACACCCTCGAACGCCGGCGGCGCGAGCTGGTGAACAGGCGCGAGCGGGTCAGCCGGGACTTGGGCCGGGCAGAAGGCCCTCTTTCGCAAGACTTTTCCGAGCAGGCCGTCGAGCTGCAGAACGTCGACACCCTCGGCGAGATCGGGCGTACCACGAACGACGAGATCGCCGCGATCGACGAAGCGCTGGCGCGCCTGTCGGCAGGCCAGTACGGCGTGTGCAAGCATTGCGGGCAGGAAATCGATGCCCGTCGGCTGGCGGCACGCCCCGAAGCGGTGACCTGCGCCCGGTGCAGCACCTGAGCCTATGGCGCAGGATCGGTCAGTCCCCCATTCGTGTCGGTAGGTTTTTGCCGTGTTACTCTCTTGGCCGGGTTTCCGCGGCTACCGTCCGTCGGGCCCTCCAAGCGACACGATGGACGAATTCGCCGAGATCACGCAGCACCTGTTGCGCTCATCGCCCGACGCCCTGATCGTCATCGATGATCGTGGAGAAATCCGTTTTGCGAACGACACGGTCACGGACGTCCTCGGCTACCAGCCCGAGGACCTGCTCGGCCAGCCCCTCGAGGTCCTGATTCCCGAACGCCTGCGCGCGCGCCACGGGCAGCATGTCGCGAACTTCGTGCGCGAGCCGAGCAACCGCGAGATGGGTGCTCGCCTGGTCGATCTCTATGCGCGCCGGGCCGACGGCAGCGAGTTCGCGGCTGGCATTCGACTGGCGCCGTTCTGGATCAAGGGCAAGCTGTTCGTCGCCGCCGCGATTCGCGATGTCAGCGAGCGGCAACGCATCAACGAGGCGCTCGTCGCGGCGCGTGAAGAAGCCGAGCGCGCAAATCGGGCAAAGAGCCGGTTCCTCGCCACGGCGAGCCACGATCTGCGCCAACCGTTGCAGACCATCAAGCTTCTGAATGCTGCAATGCGCCGCTTGGCCGGCGACTCGGAGGTCGCTGAGCTGTTGAAACACCAGGAGCAGGCGATCGAGAACACGACGCGCCTTTTGAATGCGCTGCTCGACATCAGCCGGCTCGAGTCCGGCGGAGTCGAGCCGCAACGGGCACGAGTATTCCTGCCCGATGTCATCGAGGCGCTGCGCGCCGAGTTCGAGTCGGTTGCGCGGTCGCGCGGGCTCGACCTCATTACCAAGCCGCTCGGCATTACTCTCGTCACGGACCGCGTGCTGCTGTTGCAGCTGTTGCAGAACCTGGTCGCCAACGCCGTGAAATACACCGATCGCGGCTCGGTCACGATCGAATGCTCGCGCGATTCGGAGGGACAGCTCGCCATCGC
>DATCLP010000042.1:0-3683 GCA_036563855.1 Steroidobacteraceae bacterium
CACGATCGCGAACTCGTCGCCGCCGATGCGTGCAATCCAGTCATGATCTTCGGGAAGCGCAAAGCGCACGCGATTCGCGATTTGCCTCAACAGTTCGTCGCCGACGCTGCGGCCGTGACGATCGTTGACGGCCTTGAACGAATCGATGTTCATCGCGAGCACGGATAACGGCCGTTCGCGCTGGACTGCCTCCTCGACCTCGCGGCTCAAGTCCCGCAGGAACTGCGAACGCGCTTGTAGAGTCGACACATCTGCTGAGACGGGTTGCGTGCGTTGCATCGCCGCTTCGTGCAACTCGCGCTCGAGACGCACGATGCGAGTCGCTGCGTTCATGCGTGCGATCAAGTCGCCTTCACGGACGGGCTTGTGCACGTAATCGTCGGCGCCGGCCTGCAGCGCCACGATGACCTGCTCGCGCGAGTCTTCGGTCATCGACAGAATCAAGTACACCTGCGCGGAGTCGTGACGACTCCGAATGTCGCGGCACAGCGCGAGGCCTTCGCCGTTGTCCAAGTCCCGATCGATGATGACGATGGGAAACGTCTCTTCCGCGAGCGCCTCCCTGGCCATGAACCCCGTACTTGCACCGAAGACTCGATAACCTCTCTCCGACAGCAGTGCCTGCAACGAGCGTGACTCCTCTCCGTCGGAATTCGCGACGAGCACGCTCAGTTGCCGCGCATATGCGTGCAGTGGCTGCGTGCTCTGGCGATTGTCGGACTCGAACGCTGTATGCGTCTTGCGGCTTCCTTGCGTATTGTTTCCGCGCTCGCTCATCTCTAATTCACACTGATCCTGCGCAATCGCATCGGCTCGATGCCTTTGCAACGCTTGGCGAAGGCACTAATCGCGTAACTCGAGTGCGATGACGCAGCAGGAAGTCGAAAAGGTAAGTATATCGCCGTGCTTAGAAGAACCGGCGACGGCTGGCGTATCTATCGCCCATCAACGATACGGAAGTTCAGCCGAAGACCAAAACGACGATCGGATAAAGCGGACGTAAGCGAGTCGTTCAGTTGCGACAAAGGGCCGCGGCGGCGGCATCCAAGCGCGGAAAGCCGGTCGCGTTGCCGCTACTTGCGCAACGGTTGGGCCCTGCCGTGCCGGAACACGTGACGGAAACTTCGCGAAGCATCGGCGCACCCGGCGGAACGCATACGACCTGATAGCGTGTCGAGCCGTCGGGTAGCACTTGTCCGGCGTCGCGCAAGTACCAGGTCTCGCCGGCCACCTTTGCTGTCTGCAGCACGCGCGCACGGCATTGGTCGCTCACGTTGCCGCCGCAATAGCGCCGCTCGCAGTCCGCGAGAGAGCCGGCAGCGCAAGCTTGCTCGGCTGCTTGCTCCTTTTCTCGCAAACTGTTCGGCCCGCCGCTGCGAGTCCAGACGTTGCAAGCCTCGAGATCGCCCGCATTGCATTTCTCGAGCAACGCATCGAGCTCTTCGGGGCTCTTTTGCTCGGGTTTCGGCCGCGGCGCCGGATTCGACGGCTTCTTTCTCGTCGTGATGTTCGGCACGACCTTCGCATCCGGCCCGCAGCGCTGATCCGAAAAGATGCGCGTCCCGTCCTTGGCCGTGCACATATAGATCTGAGCCTCGAGCTGCGCACTCGCAAGCAACACGCCAAGCGCAACCAACCAACGCCAGCCGAACCGCATCCGTCCTCCGCTTCGAGACGTCAGGCGGGTAGATGCCACAGAAGAGTGCTCCCAGCAAGAGCACGTGACACAATGAGAATGGCCGTGCTTTGGGAGCACGCCCTCGCCATCGACAACTGCCGAGGAGCACCATGTCGTTTTGGAATCGACGCAAGTCGCTCGAATCCGTGGCCGTGCGCCCTGCTCATAGCGCACTCAAACCGACGCTCGGCTGGCCGCACCTGATCGGATTGGGTGTCGGCGCAATCGTCGGCACCGGTATCTACACGTTGACTGGCGTCGGTGCCGGACTGGCTGGTCCAGGCGTAATTCTTTCGTTCGCATTGGCCGGCGTCGTTTGCGCCTGCGCAGCGCTCGCCTATACGGAGATGGCGACCATGATGCCGATGGCGGGTAGCGCATACACGTATACATACGTCGCGCTCGGCGAGCTATTGGCGTGGTTCGTCGGCTGGACGCTCATCCTCGAATACACGATCGTGTGCAGCGCCGTCGCCGTCGGATGGTCGGGCTATGTGGCGGGCGTCATCAAATCGGCGGGTTGGAACGTACCCGAAGCTTTGCTTGCCGGACCGGCTGCAGGTGGCGTGATCAACGTTCCGGCCATCGTCATTTCGCTTGCGGTCGCCGGCCTCCTGGCGGTGGGCACGCGCGAAAGTGCGACCGTCAATTTGATCCTGGTGTTCGTCAAGATCATCGCTCTGTTGGCCTTCATCGTGCTGACTCTGCCGGCATTCTCGAGCGAGAACTTCGAGCCGTTCGCACCCTACGGCTTCGGTGCGAAGGAAATCGATGGCGCCAAGCGCGGCATCGCGGCTGCGGCGGCCGTCATTTTCTTTGCGTTCTACGGCTTCGATGCCGTTTCGACTGCGGCCGAGGAAGCACGTCGCCCGGACCGTGATCTCAGAATCGGCATTGTCGGTTCGATGCTGGTCTGCACGCTGCTGTACATGGCAGTCGCCGCGGCGGCTCTTGGCAGCGCCGACTATCGAACGCTCGAATCGAGCGCCGAGCCGCTCGCAATGGTGTTGCGCACGTTGAACCATCCGGTAGCGGCGACGCTGATAGCGGGCGCGGCCGTTGTCGCGTTACCGACCGTCATCATGGCGTTCATGTACGGTCAGTCGCGCGTGTTTTTCGTGATGGCGCGCGACGGGCTGCTGCCGCAGCAGTTGAGCGCGGTGCATCCTCGCTTCGGCACGCCGTTTGCGATGACGCTCATCACCGGCGTCATCGTCGCGACAACGGCTGCATTCCTGCCTCTACAGCAACTTGCCGAGCTCGCGAATGCCGGCACGCTCGTCGCCTTCATTGCTGTGGCGATTTGCATGCTGAAGCTGCGCCGCGATGCGCCGACAGCGCCTCGCCTGTTCAAAGTGCGGTGGCCGTGGGCGATCGGCATCGTCAGCATCGCCGGTTGCGCCTATCTGTTCGTGAGTCTCCCGGAAATCACCATCAAGCGCTTCTTTATCTGGAACGCGGTCGGCCTGGTCGTTTACTTCATCTATGCGAGGCAGCGTAGCGCGCTTGCCGCGGAGCGTGCGTGATGAGCGCTTGGCGAACCCTCGGGCGATGGTTGCCCCTTGCGGCGTTCGGCATGCTATCGACTCTGGCTGCCGCCGAAACATCGAGTCTGCAAGCCGTCGGCACCTACGCTGTAGAGGAAACGGACGTGACGTATGCGCAGGCGGATGGGCTCCAGCTGCGCGCCCGCATCTATCGGCCGAAAACGCAGGGTCCGTTGCCTGCGATCGTGGACGTTCATGGCGGCGCGTGGAGCTCCGGAGATCGTAACGCCGGGCGCGTTTACGACCATGCGCTGGCATCCGCGGGCCTGTTCGTGTTCGCAATCGATTTCCGTCAAGCGCCCGCCTTTCAGCATCCGGCTGCAAACCGTGACATTGCGAAGGCGGTGCGTTACCTGCGATCGCATGCCGAGGACCTGCAAATCGAAGCCGACACGATCGGCCTGGTCGGCAGCTCCTCAGGCGGCCATCTCGCGATGCTGGCCGCGTTGCTGCCGAAC
>DATCLP010000043.1:0-5406 GCA_036563855.1 Steroidobacteraceae bacterium
ACCCACATTAGGGCCCAATTATCTTGTTCGGCTGCGTTGTACTTGAAAAAAGTTCGTTACCTGGTTGGTCTGGAACAGGTCTGAGTCTGAATCGCGCGTACCCCTAGTTCATCGTACGTAATCTCGAGGAATAGCCGGCTATATCTTCTTGGTCTACCTTGCGCAAGACAAACCTGCCCCCTCCCAACCTCCCCCGCTATCGCAGGGGAGGTTTGGTTGCGTGCCTCGCACCATCCCCTCACCGGCACGCTTCGCTCTGCACTGCCTCTCCCCGTGGGAGAGGCGGTCAAGCGCGCGCTACTCGCGCCAACTGTCACGTGCTCACAGCAGATAGCGCTCGACGCTTCTGCTCACTACTCACTACTCACCACTCACGACTCACTGAGTGCCGAGTCACGAGCCACGTTCCGTCCTATTCGCCCGCGACTTCTTCGAGCGCTTTCTTTCGCGCCGCTTCGAATTCGTCGCCGGGCGTCCAGGTCGGCATTTCGTCGGCGTTCGCGACGTTGAGGCCGACGTAGAACCCGAGCTGGGCGTCTTCGATCATGCCTTCGAAGTTCCAGCTGTCGTCGATCTCGTCCGATGGCTGGTGGTAGTGCTTCTTTTCGTATTCCTCGTGCTGCTCCTTGCCCCAGCCGGCCGGCTTTCCGACGAAGTCGGTGCCGGTGTCTAGATACAAAGCCGGCACGCCGATTTTCGCGAAATTGAATTGATCGGAGCGATAGAAGAAACCGCGGTCGGGGAATTGATCGGGTGTGAGCTTGCGATCCTGCAGTTTCGCGATCGTCTCGACGTAGCTGTCGAGCGTCGATTTGCCCATGCCGATGTAGACGATGTCGTTCGTGCGGCCCCAGATGTTGCCGCCGTCGTAATTGATGTTGGCGGCGATCTTTCCGGGCGGCACGGTCGGATGCTCGGCGTAATACTGCGAACCCAAGAGTCCCTGCTCTTCTGCCGCGACGAATAGCAGCATGATCGAGCGGCGCGGCGGTTTCGGCAGCGCCTTCATCGCCTTGCCGATCGCGAGCAATTGCGCAACGCCCGTCGCGTTGTCCATCGCGCCGTTGTAGATCTTGTCGCCCTCCGCATTCGGTTCGCCGACGCCGAGATGATCGTGGTGTGCGGTGTAGATCACGTATTCGTCGGCAAGCTCAGGATCGCTTCCCCGCAGCACGCCGTACACGTTCGCGGTTTGCGAGCGGTTGAGCTTCGCCGTGAACTGGAGCGAGGTCTTGATCCCGAGATGCACCGGAGCGAAGTCCTTCGACTTCGCCGCTTCGACGAGCTTGTCGAGATCCTGCCCGGCGAGTGCGACGAGACGCTTCGCTGCGTCTTCCGTCATCCAGGTCTTGACCTGAATGCGCGGCTCGCCTTCATCCGGCAGCTCGACTTGCTCGCCGCTCCAAGAAGTCTGCACGACCTGGAACGGATAGCCCGCAGATGGCGTCGTGTGGATGATGATCGCGCCCGCGGCACCCTGGCGCGCGGCGCTCTCATATTTATATGTCCAGCGGCCATAGTAGAGGCGCGTGTTTCCTGCGAACAGATTCGGATCCCAGTCCGGATCGTTGTTGAGCATCAACAGGACTTTGCCCTTCAGGTCCTGACCCTTGAAGTCGTCCCAATCGTATTCGGGCGCTTGAATGCCGTAACCGACGAATACGACTTCGGCATCCTTGATCGAACCGCGCTCGGCTTGGATGCCGCTCGAACCGATGTACTCATCCCACCACTTGAAAGATTCCGTCTTTCCATTGCGCGTAAACGTCCATTGCTTCGGCATTTGCGTCGTGATGCCGACGACATCGAACAGCTGCTCCCACGATCCGTCGGGGCCGCCGGGCTCGAAGCCGATCTGCTTCAGTTGTTCGATGATCCATTGCCGCGCTTTCGTATCGCCCGGCGTCGCCGGACCGCGGCCTTCGAATTCGTCCGACGAGAACGCTGCGACCCGCTCGCGCAGGAAATCTGCGGTGATTTCGGCGGCGGCGATCTGCGCCTCAGGCGTAATGGGTGCGCTCGATTGCGGCTCCGGCAGCGGATGCTGCTCTGGTTCGCGCTGCTTGCACCCTGCAATGAATGCAATGGCGATGAGAGACGCAACGGCGGTTCGTGTCCGAAATGTATACATAGCGACTCCGCGTCTAGCCGGAATTCGGAAACTGTAGCAGTTGAGTATGGGCTCTGGGCACTGGCTGCTGGGCTCTGGACTTGAAGTTTGGACAAGAGCGCGAGGCACGCTGAATCCATGGGAGAAGCGCCCGAGAGAAGCGCGTTCTGACCTTCAGCCTTCAGCCTACAGCCTGCACTTTGTCGCCATCGACACCGTGAGGTCGTAGGCTACGAGCCTACCTCGGTCGCAGGCTTGCGCACGCAGCCTGCAAGGAGGCAAGTCTCGTGAGCAAACGGCTTCTCATCATTTATGGCGGACATGCGGGCGGGCGCACTGAGCGCTTGCTGAAGGCAGTACAGACCGGCGTCGTCGCGTCGGGCGAACCGATCGAGATGCGTTCTCTCCCTGCGCTGCAGGCAGGTGCGGAAGATCTCTTGTGGGCGAACGGCTTGCTGATCGGCACGCCGGAGCATTTCGGTTACATGTCCGGCGCCGTCAAAGATTTCATGGATCGCACGTTCTATCCCGTCGAAGGGAAGGTCGAAGGATTGCCGTATGCCGTGTTCGTGAGCGCGGGCAATGACGGCTCGGGCGCCGTGGCTTCGATCGAGCGGATCGCGCTCGGCTACAAGTGGAAGAAGGTCGCCGAACCCGTGATCGTGAAGGGCGAACCCACGGAGGCGGATTTGCAACGCTGCGAAGAGCTCGGCCAAACCATGGCGGCCGGGCTCGCATTGGGCATTTTCTGACTGCCTCGCTCGCGAAGACCTGACGCGCGGCGGTTTCCGAAAACGCTTGCGCCGAGTCCTTTACGTCACGATGGTCGTGGAAGTCCGCGAATGTGACGCATGCCCAAGCGACGTCGGGCGCGTGCGCGGAAACTTCCAGCCGTTGAACGGGTTTTTCGTCGAAGCGTGCGCCGCTCCACAGATTCGTCGCTGCACCAATTTGGGTGACTTGCCGATATCGCTCTGGTGGAACGTTGCGACGCCGATGGATGGACATGGATTCTCTGCCGACTGATCTCACCGCCGAGCTACCGAAGCTGCTGGGCCTGGCGATTGCATTCGTCGGCGCCCTGCTCGCCGTGACGACTTGGTGGCGGCGGCATCGTTCGTCGACCGTGTTCGGCATGGAACGCAGCTCGCGTCCGGCGGTCGCCGGCGGCATCGTTTACCACGACGCACCTACCGTGCGCGTCATCGACACACCCCGTACCGACTCGCAGCGCGTCGACCGCGTGCGCAAAATCGTGCGTGTGACGGTCGGCGAGTTCGTCGACATCCTGCCTCACGAAGCCGGTCCCGTGGCACGGTTTCGAATCACGCTGAAGAACCTGCTCACAGACGGCGATGCGCCCGCGGCCCGCATCGTCGTGGAGTACGGCGGCACAACCCTGAGCTGCGGCCCGCTCGTCCAAGAGCTCGGCCACAACGACTTCGTTCTTCCCCGCACCTCCCGCGACGACCCTCGCACCTCGGTTGTCTATTTCCACGAGCGCGGCGACACGCTCGACTTCATGCGCATCAAGCTCCGCAACATCTATCCGGATTCGCAGACGGCGGAGATCGATGTGATGCAGGTCTGCGGCAATTGGCCCCACTAGAATTGAGAATTGACAATTGAGAATGGACAATTGAAGAGGAGCTAACGCTCCAGCTTGGCTCTGCTGAGAGCGAAGGCGCGCAGCGCTTCTTTGAATTCTCAATTCTCAATTCTCAATTGTGAAACTCCCGCGCTCTTTCTACTCTCGAGAAACGCTCATCGTTGCGCGCGAGTTGATCGGCATGCATCTGGTCCATCGCGGGCCGCGGGGGTTGCAGGTGGGGCGGATCGTCGAGACGGAGGCGTACAAGGGGCCGCAGGATTTGGCGGCTCACTCTTCGCGCGGGCGGACGCCGCGGACGGAAGTGATGTTCGGACCGCCTGGCCATGCGTACGTCTATTTCATTTATGGGTTCTGGCACTGCTTGAACGTCGTGACGGCCGACCATGGCGTGCCGCATGCGGTGTTGCTGCGGGCGGTCGAGCCGGTTTCGGGAATCGACGATTCGACGCATGGTCCTGGACTGCTGTGCCGGGCCATGCATATAGATAAGAGTCTCAACGGCGCCGACCTGACGCGCTCCCAGCTTTGGATCGAGCAGCCGGACGACTATCGCAAGCCGAGAATCGCACGCTCCACGCGTATCGGCGTGGATTACGCCGGCGAGTGGGCGAAGAAACCGTGGCGGTTCTTCGATCGGGATTCGCCCTACGTGTCGACGGTATCCCCGACAGTGCGTAAACGCGCACTGTCGAAGGCTGTAGACCGCAGGCTGTAGGCTGGAGGAAATCAGCGCGCGCTGCGCGCATCGATCTCCTCCTCCGCGCGGCGGAGGTTTGGCATGGGTCAACTAAGCACAGCCGCGCGTTCGCGCGGCTCCAGCTACAGCCTGCAGCCCACAGCCTACAGCCTGCTATGATGCGCGGCCTCACCCTTCGGCCGCAGCCATGCTCCCTCCCGCCCGCGACATCTTCTCGTACCGCAAGTACTGGGCTGCCCGGTTCGGGACGGCGCCGTTCTTGCCCATGTCGCGCGAGGAGATGAATGAGCTCGGTTGGGACAGCTGCGACATCATCATCGTGACGGGCGATGCGTACGTCGACCATCCGAGCTTCGGGATGGCGATCATCGGTCGCGTGCTCGAAGCGCAAGGCTTCCGTGTCGGCATCATTGCGCAACCGGATTGGCGTTCGACCGCCGATTTCGCAAAGCTCGGTCGCCCGAACCTGTTCTTCGGCATCACTGCCGGAAATATGGATTCGATGGTGAACCGATATACCGCGGACCGGCGCATTCGCCGCGACGATGCGTACACGCCTGGCGGCGAAGGCGGCAAGCGGCCGGATCGATCGGTGATCGTGTACGCGCAACGCGTGCGCGAAGCGTTCAAAGACGTGCCTGTCGTCATCGGCGGCATCGAAGCAAGCCTGCGCCGCATCGCGCATTTCGACTACTGGTCGGAGAAGGTGCGCCGCTCCATCCTGCTCGATGCGAAAGCCGATCTGCTCGTCTATGGCAACGGCGAGCGTCAGATCGTCGAGATCGCACATCGTCTCGCGAAAGGCGAAAAGATTTCCGATCTTCAGGACATCCGTGGGACAGCCTTCGTTCGTCAGGGCACACCGCCCGGTTGGATCGAGATCGATTCGACGTCGATCGAAGAGGGCTTGGGGCGTGAGGCGTGGGGCTTGGGGCCCAAAGATGGTGCTGGACTCGAGCCTCGATGTGCGAACACATACGAAAGCGG
>DATCLP010000044.1:0-3239 GCA_036563855.1 Steroidobacteraceae bacterium
GTCATTGCGATCGCTTTCGCGCTCGGTTCCGTGCTGATCGTGATCTATGCCTTCCTCGGCAATCTGCGCGCGACACTGATTCCGGCCGTGACCATTCCCGTATCGATCATCGCCTCCTTCACGGTGATGTATGCGCTCGGCTATTCGATCAACGTGCTGTCGCTGCTCGGAATGGTGCTGGCGATCGGTCTGGTCGTCGACGATGCGATCGTCGTGTTGGAAAACATCCATCGGCGCGTCGAGCTCGGCGAGCCGACGTATGCGGCGGCCGTGCGCGGCAGCCATGAGATTGGCTTTGCCGTGATCGCAACGACGCTGACACTGGCGGCCGTGTTCGTGCCCATCTCGTTCCTGCCCGGCGACCTCGGTCGATTGTTCCGGGAGTTCGGTTTCACGCTCGCGGCATCCGTGCTGTTCTCCGCGCTCGTCGCATTGACCTTGACGCCGATGATGGCCTCGAAGCTGCCGGCGAACGTTGCGCACTCGAATCGGTTCGCCGATGCGGTCGAGCGGTTCTTCGACAAGCTTTCGGAGATCTACGGGCGCCGCTTGCGCAGCCTCATGCGTCGGCCTTGGCTCGTCGTCGGTGCGGTCGGCGCATTGGCCGTGCTCGGTGCGCTGACATTCACGTCGATTCCGGCGGAGTTCGCACCGCAAGCCGATACCGGACGCATCTTCATCAATATCGATGGACCCGAAGGCGCAAGCTTCGAGTACATGGACGGGTACGCCCGCCGAATGGAGGCGATCATCGCGAAGGAGATGGAGAAGGGGGACATCGCGCGCTTGATGATGCGTGTGCCCGGCAACATGGGCCCGAGCGCGACTGGCGATGTCAACAATGCGCGCGGCAGCTTGGTGCTCGTCGATTGGCACGACCGAGATCGGTCCGCGCGCGAGATCGCCAATGTACTTCAGGCCGAGGCTCGCAAGCTGGCCGGCGTGCGTGTCGCGGTCGTCGTGCCGGGCAGCCTCGGTCGCCGCGGCGCGAACCGTCCGATCGAGGCCGTGATCGGCGGTCCGGATTACGAAAGCCTCTCGCAATGGTCGGCAAAGCTGCTTGCCCTTGCCCGCCAGAATCCCGGACTCGTATCCGTCGATACGAACTATCGCGAGCGCAAGCCGCAATTGAAGGTATCGGTCGATCGCGACCGCGCGGCGGACTTGGGCGTGTCGCTCCAGACCGTCGGCCGCACGCTCGAAACCGTTCTCGGGTCGCGCATCGTCACGCGCTTCGTCGATCGCGGCCGCGAGTACAATGTCATTCTGCAGGCACGAGACGATGCACGTCAGACCGTCACGGATCTCACGAACATTCAGGTGCGCTCGGATCGCACCGGCGAGCTGATTCCGCTGTCGAGCGTCGTCAAGGTGGAAGAGACCTCGGGTGCGATGCGTCTGAGCCGTTTCAATCGCCTGCGTGCGATCGAAATCCAGGCCGGCCTCGCAGACGACTACACGATGGGGGAAGCGATCGAGTGGTTCCAGGAGACCGTCGCCAAAGAGCTGCCCGGCGCGACGCTCATGTGGGACGGCGAGAGCGGCGAGTACATGCGCTCGGGACAGCAGCTCTATTTCACGTTCATTTTCGCCATCGCGATCGTGTTCCTGGTGCTCGCCGCGCAGTTCGAGAGTTTCGTGCATCCGATGATCATCATGGTCACGGTGCCGCTCGCGCTGATCGGTGCCGTCTTCGGTATCAAGCTCTACGGGATGACGATCAATATCTTCAGCCAGATCGCGGTGATCATGTTGATCGGTATTGCTGCGAAGAACGGCGTGCTGATCGTCGAATTCGCGAATCAGCTTCGCGATCGCGGCGTCGAGTTCTATGAGGCCATCGTGCAGGCGGCGATGACGCGCTTGCGTCCCGTGTTGATGACGAGCTTGTGCACGGCCTTCGGTGCGCTGCCGTTCCTCGTCGCGACGGGCGCTGGCGCCGAACAGCGCCGCCCGATCGGTATCGTCGTCTTCTACGGAACGATGGTTTCGGTGTTCCTCACGTTGCTCGCCGTTCCTGCTGTGTATTCGATCTTTGCCCGCAAGACGAAGTCGCCGCAGTACGTGAGCAAGCTCGTCGATGCGGCGCTGAAGCATCCTTCAGCGTCCGCTGAAGGATGAGGCGACAGGCAACAGTTGGGGCGCGCGGAGCGCGCCAGATCGCCTCTCCTTGGGGAGACGCGCGCAGAGCGAAGCGTGCGGTTGAGGGGTAGATGTTCCGCGCGCGCCCTCGCGGACACGCAACCAGCGCGGCCGGGGGATTCACCTCGACGTGTGACTCGTGACTGCCATCGCGACCCTACTTCAGCGCTCGCTTCGCGAAGGCGATATTCTTAGGCGAGGCTCGGAGGCAACTTGACGATCAAACGAATGGACAATGTCGGCATCGTGGTAGAGAACCTCGATGCCGCTATTGAGTTCTTTAGCGAGCTCGGCCTCACGCTCGAAGGTCGTATGATGATCGAGGGCGAATGGGCCGGACGAGTTACCGGCGTGCGCGGTCAGCGCGTCGAAGCCGCCATGATGTGCACTCTCGACGGACACAGCCGCCTCGAGCTCTCACGTTTCGATGCGCCTGCGATTGCATCCGATCATCGCAGATCTCCCGTGAATTCGCTGGGATACCTGCGCGTGATGTTCACGGTCGAAAACCTCGAGGACACCCTTACCCGGCTGAGCAAGCTCGGGGCAACCGTCGTCGATGAAGTAGTCGACTACGAGAACATCTACCGACTCTGCTACATTCGAGGCCCCGAAGGCATTCTTATCGGACTCGCTGAACAACTCGGCGATCAGGGCTCTCGAGCGAATCCCATGGAAGTCAGTCGCTGAGAGCTCACGCACGATGGCTATATGAAGCCGCATATCTCGGTGATCACGCTCGGTGTCGACGATCTGGAAAGATCGTTACGTTTCTATCGCGACGGACTCGGATTCCAAACGGAAGGCATCGTCGGCAGCGAGTTCGAGCACGGAGCCGTGGTGTTCATTCAACTTCAGGCGGGACTTCGCCTCGCGCTTTGGCCGCGGAAATGTATTAGTCACGACACGGGAATTCCGGTCGCTCCTCCCAGCGCCACGGAAGCGACGCTCGGGCACAATGTCCGTTCGAAGGCCGAGGTGCATGCCGTCATGGAGCAAGCTGCCGCTGCGGGAGCGGTAGTCGTCAAGCCGGCGCACGATACGTTCTGGGGCGGCTACTCCGGGTACTTCCAGGATCCAGACGGACACTTGTGGGA
>DATCLP010000045.1:0-2915 GCA_036563855.1 Steroidobacteraceae bacterium
CTCACGAACAATGACACCGTGCTCGCAGCCGTCGTCGACATCTTGCGCTCAGGCTCGACCAGCTTGCTGAGCACGCGCGCGCCGCGCCCCGACAAAACCTGTACACGTGTAACGACGGACCGGGAACTCAGACAGCAAGCCGTCCGAAAGGTGCACTGGGAATCGTTATCGCTCGACGCGCGCCGGCGTATCCTCGAGCCGGTCCTCTCGCCCGAATTCCTGTAAAACCGCCTGGCGGCTTTCCGGAACCTCAATAGCGTTGCGGGCTCGTATATATTGTCGGCATCGTGTCTTCGGCCATTCGGCTCTCAGAACGGGTGATTTCGGCACGAAGGTGCGCTGATAACCCCCTTCTTATGCTTCCTCAACAGGTATACGCTTCCCAGACTAATTTTCCGGTAGCGATGTCATCCGACATCCGTACGGGCAGTAGGGAGCTTGTGTAGCGGTGGAACCGACCGATACGAGAAATCCTGACTACTACCATCGAGTCGTCGACTGCCAGTGGGCCTGTCCGGCTCACACGGATGTTCCCGAATACATCCGCTTGATCGCGCAGGGGCAATTCACCGAAGCGTATCTCGTCAATCGGGAATCGAACGTCTTCCCCGGCATTCTCGGCCGCGTATGCGATCGTCCGTGCGAGCCGGCTTGTCGGCGTGGGCGTGTCGAGGCCAAGCCGGTCGCAATTTGCCGATTGAAGCGAGTCGCTGCCGATCATCGCGATGAAATTGCCGATCGCCTGCCGAAGGCTCCCCGCGTCAAGAACGGCAAGCGCATTGCTTGTATCGGTGCCGGTCCGGCATCGCTCACGGTCGCCAACGACCTCATGCCGCTCGGCTACGAAGTCACGATCTTCGAGAAGTGGCACGCGCCGGGCGGACTGATGCGCACGAACATTCCGGCATTTCGCCTGCCGGCAGAAGTGCTCGACGAAGAGATCGACTACATCATTCGTATGGGCGTGGATCTGCGCCTGAATACGCCCATTACCAGCTTGCGACAGTTGCTTGACTCCGGCGAGTTCGATGCCGTGTTCGTGGGCAGCGGCGCGCCGAAAGGCAAAGACCTCGAGCTACCGGGTCGGCGCGAGGCCGGCGACGTTCAACAGCACATTCATATCGGCATCGACTGGCTCGAGTCGGTCGCCTTCGAGCACGTCAAGTCGATCGGCAAGCGTGTGTTGATCATCGGCGTCGGCAACACGGCCATGGATTGTTGCCGTACTTCGCTGCGGCTGGGTGCGACCGACGTGAAGGTCATGGCACGCAAGCCGCGCGCGTTCTTCAAAGCTTCCGAGTGGGAGCTCGAAGACGCCGAGGAAGAGAATGTGGAAATCATCGTCAACCACGCCCCGCGGGCGTTCGTCGTCGAAGACGGGCAACTCAAGGGCATGATGTTCGACCGTATGGAATACGACATCGATGCGAACGGACGCATTACGGGCGAGCGCGTCGTGGGCGAAGCGTTCTTCCCTTGCGACGACGTGATCCTCGCGATCGGCCAGGAGAATGCCTTCCCCTGGATCGAGGACGATCTCGGCATCGAATTCGACCGCTGGCACGTGCCCAAGGTCGATCCCGTGACGTTCCAGTCGACGCGCGAGAACGTGTTCTTCGGCGGCGACGCGGCATTCGGACCGAAGAACATCATCTGGGCGGTCGAGCACGGCCATCAGGCAGCGATCTCGATAGACCGGTACTGTCGCGGCGAGAGCCTCACCGACCGGCCGCGGCCGCGCGTCACGCTCCAGAGCCGCAAGATGGGCATCCACGAGTGGGCATACGCGAACGAATACAGCCCCGTCGAGCGGCGCCTCGTGCCGCACGTCTCGCTCAAGGAGCGCTTCAGGAAGATCGACATCGAGGTCGAGCTCGGCTTCACGGCGGAGCAGGCCGCCGAGGAGACGCAGCGCTGCCTCAACTGCGACGTGCAGACGGTTTTCGACGCGAAGCTCTGCATCGAATGCGACGCGTGCGTCGACATCTGCCCGGTGGACTGCCTCACCATCACCGAGAACGGTCCGGAAGACGAGCTCCGCATGCGCCTCAAGGCGCCGGCGCTCAACAGGTCGCAGCCGCTCTTCGTCTCCGCGCCGCTCAGGCAGACGGGTCGCGTGATGGTCAAGGACGAGAATCTCTGCGTGCACTGCGGCCTCTGCGCCGAGCGCTGCCCGACCGCCGCGTGGGACATGCAGAAATCGCACGTGCACTGGCCGCACGCGGGCGATGTGCCCGAGCCCGCGCCTCGCAGGGGAGAGCGGGTGAGCGAAGGACGGGTGAAGGGCGATGAGCGAACGGTAGAGGCTGGTGTATGAACGTGTCGCCGCCGGCCACGAGTCCGGGCATCAACGACTTCGTGATCAAGATCGCGACGGTCAACGGCACCGGCTCGGCGAGCGCGAACGCGCTCCTCATGAAGGCGATCTTCAGGAGCGGCGTTCCCGTGGTCGGCAAGAACTACTTCCCCTCGAACATCCAGGGCCTGCCGACCTGGTACGAGATCCGCGTCACGCGCGACGGCTACGCGGCGCGCTCGGGCACCGTGGACATAATGGTCGCGATGAACGTCGAGACGTACGCGCGGGACGTCGCGGAGGTCGCTCCGGGCGGCTATCTGATCTACGACTCGACGTGGCCGCGACCCGCGCTGCTCTCGCGCAACGACCTCACGGTGATCGGCGTGCCGCTCGCGCGCCTCGTCAACGAGAGCTTCGAAGGGGTGCGCACGCGCATCCTGATGAAGAACATCTGCTACGCCGGCGTGCTCGCCGCGCTCCTCGATCTCGACGTCGAGTGCGTGCGCCAGCTTCTCGCGGAGACTTACGGCAGGAGGCCGGCCCTCCTCGACAGCAACATGAAGGCCTTCGCGCTCGGCTACGACTACACGCGGCAGCACTTCTCCTGTCCGCTGCC
>DATCLP010000046.1:0-4187 GCA_036563855.1 Steroidobacteraceae bacterium
CACCGTGCAAAGCATACTTCGAGCACCAGGCGCAAGTACGTGCGCAGAACCTCGAGCGGCGCAAGGCGCTCGTCGCACGGGTCGCACAGTTCGAGCAGTCGACGGATTGGGAACACGACGTCGATTGGAAACATGTTGCCAACGTGCTGCGCAATGCCAGACAGGAATGGCGCAACTGCGGGCCGACGGAACGTGCGGCAACGAAACCGGTCGAGCAACGGTTCGAAGAAATCCTTGCACGCATCCAATCGCGGCTGGATGCCGAATACGCTTCGAACCTCGAACGCAAGCAGCGGCTCGTCGAGCAGGCAAAGCGGCTCGCGCTAGCTCAAGACTTGGCGCAAGCTGTGAACGAAGTGAAGCGCTTGCAAGCGGCTTGGCGCAACATCGGATTGATGCCGCACGAATCGGGCCAGCGGCTTTGGGAGGAGTTCAAGCGGTATTGCGACGCCGTATTCGAACGTCGCCGCAAGTTGCATGCCGAACGAATGACCGAGCTCGAGCAGAATGCAGAGCGCGCGGCGATGCTCTGTGCCGAAGCGGAAAGTCTGGCGAAGCGTTCCGGTGCCGAGTTGCAAGCGGGAGCAGCGCGTTTGCGCGAGCTTCGCGAATCGTTCGCGCAGGTCGGCGAGTTGCCCCGCGAGCGGGCTGCGGAGCTTCAGCGCCGGTTTCGCCGTGCCGTCGATGGGTTCGAGCAGGCTTTGACCAAGCAGCGGCGTCAAGAATCCGAGCAGGCCTGGGAGAATTTTTTCGATGCCGCCAATCGGATTCGTCTGCATCAGCTAGATGGCGAGGCGGGTGCCGAGGTCTTGGCGCAACACGTCCGTGCGATCGAGTCGTGGCCCAAGGGCGGCAAGCAGATCATCGAGGAGAAGCTCGCGCAGCCGGTAAGCAAGGATTTCGCAGCCAACGAGGCGGCATTACGAGCGTTGACCATTCGTGCCGAGATCATCACCGGAGCGGCAACGCCGGAACACGATCAGCCGCAGCGCAGAGCGATGCAGCTTCAAGCGCTCGTCAGCGGCGCGGCCCGCTCCACGTTACCGGTCCGCGAACAGATCGAAGCGCTCGCTTTCGAGTGGGCGAAGGTCGGCCCGGTTCCTACGGACGTCTACGACGAGCTGATCGGGAGATTCCGCAAGTGCTGGCGGATGAGCCGCTAGCGCGGACTAACAGGCTGAGAGTGTAGGCTGTAGGCCGAGCGCTGCGCGCGATCTTCTGCCATCGCACGTCCAAAGGCAACAGACCGTGGATGTCGGACGTTATCCGCCGATCGTTCACAGATCCAAAGCATTGGAACCAGATGCCAAATTAGCCGGATGACGGCGTTATGGTGAAGGGGCCGTTGCGCTTCTTGGCCCATAGCCTACAGCCTACAGCCTACAGCCTGGTCTAGAATTGGTCGGATGAAGCGGTTTCTGTGCGTTCCCCTCTTGTTGCTTGCGGCCGGGTGTACGGCTGCGCAAGACAACATCGAGCATGCGGCTGAATCCCTGACGCGGGAGCAGCCGAAGTGGCTGTTCACCGGGCCCGAGAATGCGTGTCCTGCCGATGTGATGACCGATTACCCGATGCCCGTACGCTATTTGGGAGAGGTCTGCATCGACAATCCCAAGAAATGCGTCGACGGCTGCAAAGCGGGTAACGGCAACGATTGCTTCGCGCTGGCCTTGGCGGTGGAGCCGCTTCGCGGACACACGAAGACGGCCGATCGGCTGTTCTATCGAGCCTGCTCGCTGGGGATCGTCTCGGCGTGTTCGAATCGCGCTGCGAGCATGAACACGGCGGAGACAGCGTGCCAGGTCAGAACATACGAGAAGGCGTGCAACCGGAGCGACCCGTGGGCATGCTTGACGCTCGGCATGTATCTGGCGCGCGGCATGGGCGTCGAGCGAGATCTGCCGCGTGCACGCCGTCTGATCACGGAATCGTGCGAGCTGGTGGACGACGAAGAGTGGTGCGGCTACGGTCTCGACATGCTCATGGAGATCGACCGGATCGAGAGGAAGCAACGCGAACGGTTGATCGCTCCGGATGCCGGCAGCGATTCGTTGCTGCGCAGATGAGCTGACGTTTCGGCTGCGCCCAATCCGCTCGAGGATCCAGGCAAAGAGTCCGAAAACCCAGTCGCAGGCGCATGCGGCGCAAGTACTCAGCGAGACCCGTTGCGCATTGAAGCGCATTCCCGATGGCTGCACGTGTCAAACGTCGATTCAGACGCAGAGGCGCCAAGCGTAGATCGAAACGGCGCTCCAAGCTTTCGCGAGCGACCAAGCTGTTGCCGCGCAAGTCGACGCTGAAGCGCTGGTTCAAGCGCTATCGCGCAGCGCCTGCCGGCTTGCAAATCTCGCTTGCGCTCGTCGCGCTCGTTACCGCCTGGTTCGTCGTCAATGCGGCGTATCAGGTCATTCGCAAACCGTCGGAGCTCTTCTTCCCGGTGAGCGGCGTGCTCTACAAGACGCCGAGCGAGACGTGGGCGACATACGCCCGCATCTTTCGCCGTCATTCGACTGCGACGATTACGCCGGAATTCCTGGCGGCTCTCGCACAGGTCGAAGGCTCCGGCAATCCGATCGTGCGGACGTACTGGCGCTGGCGCATGCACTCGGATCCTTTCGAAATCTATCGCCCGGCATCGAGTGCGGTCGGCATGTACCAGATCACCGACGGCACGTTCGCCGAAGCACGCCGGTACTGCATCCACGATCACGTCGTCGTCGAAGATGGTCCTTGGCACGACTGGCGTTCGTGTTGGTTCAACAGCCTTTATACGCGCACGGTACCCTCTCACGCGGCGGAGCTCACGTCCGCATACCTCGATCGGAAGGTGTCGACAATTCTCGCTGCACACGGCATCAAGCAGGCAGGACTGAAACAGAAGCAAGACCTCGCCGCGCTGATTCACTTGTGCGGAGCAGGAGTGGGCCGCCGCTATGTCGCAAACGGATTTCGCTTGCCGCCGGATTATCGATGCGGGGATCACTCCGCGCAGGCGTACATCGACAAGGTCGAGCAAATGAAGCGAGTGTTCCAGCAGCTCGCGAGTAAGGATTGAGCGTAGGGCTCGGGGCTCGACTGAGGCGACAGCAGGCGCGCAGCGCACTCTACCTTCGGCCTTCAGTCTTCAGCCTTCGGCCTGAAGCTTCACCGTCGCTCGATGATCTCGACGCCATTACCGGCGGGATCTTTGGCGATGATGATTCTTCCGAGGTTCGGAGCGGCAACTTCGCGATATCCGAGACCGGCTTCTTTGACACGTGCGAGTACGGCGTCGAACTGATTCGTATAGATCGCAACGAGCGGGAAGCGGCTTTTCGGCAGCGGCGGTTCGTTCTTGGGCTCGAACAGCGCCAGCCACGGACCGTCGCCGAAACCGAGCAGCACTTCGTCATAGGTCGAAGTGCGAAAACGTTGAATCGGCTTCACGCCGAACACCTGCGTGAAAAACTGCTCGGCTTTCTCTCGGCCGTCGACGATCAGCTTCGAGCCGCCGATTTCCATCGGCCGGCCATCGCGCGCAAGGATTTCGACAGCGTTGTCGCTCGGGTCGCGCACGATGGCGATCTTGAAATTGCCGGATTCGCTTTGGGGTAGGCGGCGCACTGGGTGCTTGGCGTTCTCGAGCTTCGCAACGAGCGCTTCGAACTCCGGTGCGTAGATGAGCACTTGCGGCGCTTGGGGCTTTGTTACCGGAGGTTCGGCGAGCGGCTTGAACAGCGCCAATCGCGCACCGCCGGTTTCGAAGCCCATGATCGGCTCGTCGTAGACGCCGTCTGCGCTGTAATGCGCGACCTCCTTCATGCCGAACATCGTTTCGTAGAACGCCTTGGTCTTATCGAGATCCCCGACGATGAGCTTTGCCAAGCCGACCGTGTGCTCGGACGCGCTTGCGGCTTGGGCTGCCTGATCAGCGCCATGCGCGCAGACGCACCAGACGAGCGCAAGGGGCGCATAGAGAAACCGGTGAAACGAGCGCTGTCTCATGATCCCCACCTTAGTTCGTTGTTGTCCCGGCCGTTGCTTCCGCCAAGGCTAACACATCGCCGATCGGGCATTTTCCCGGGCGCAGATTGCGGATTCGGCTGTCCGGAGCGCTTTCAGTCCGGCTCCCGGGTTGGAAGCGGATGGACTTCCCGCACGCGGATGGTTAACGTCGGCCGCTCACCGCGCAGAGTAGGGCGCGGGGT
>DATCLP010000047.1:0-3103 GCA_036563855.1 Steroidobacteraceae bacterium
TTCGTGTCGTTCAAGAACCGCTCGCGGGATTGCGCCGCAACGAAATCGAGCTTGCCGTCGGTGAGGATGATCGAGCACAAGTAGGGCAGATTGAGCGCAGGCATCTGCGCGGTTGCGAAAGCTTCAGTTCGGCCCGGCATCTCGATGCGAATGCGCTCGATGCGATCGGCACGTATTTCCTTGATCAATCCGAGCAGCAACTCGATCACCGGCTGCGTCGGACCACCGACCGGATAGCGCTTGTACGCAACGAGCGGCATTTCGAAGCGCTCGCCGAGCTTCTCCGTCATGTACTGCGGATTGAAGTCCGAATTCGATCCGGTGAACATCGCTGAATTCAACCATCCCGGATCGCCCGTGAACGGATCGCCGATTCCGGTAAATCCAGCTTCGACCATCAAAGCACACTCCGCACCGCGGCGACCGGGCATGCCGCCGAACACGAACGCCTTTTCGACGTGCTCGACGTCGCGCAGCCATTGCCAAGATCCCGAGGCCTGCTGCACGCAGTAAGAGAACACGTGGATCAGTTTTTCGCGCGGCAATCGAATGAGCGAGGCCGCTGCCGCAGCGCTGCCGAAAAGCGGTCCGACAGCGTGATTGGCAAGCACCGCCGCGCGCAAATTGCGGATGCCGAGCGCCTTCGGAAGACGGCAGGTGATCTCATAGCCGACGAGCACGGCCCGCAGCAAGGACTCTCCCGACACGCCGCGCACGTCGCCGAGGCACAACGTGACCGGGATGATCGACGCACCGGGCTGCGTAAATGCCGACGGACAGAAATCGTTGATCTCCGCCGCATGCGCGATCATGCCGCTCGCGAGAATCGCATCGAGGATGGCACAGCGGTCCCGAGTGCCAAGAATCGGCGCTGCGTTCGAACCCGCTCCATAAGATGCAACGAACTTGCGCGCGAGTTCAGACGCCTGCAGGTCTCGGCAGGCCACGATGGCGGCAAGCGTGTCGAGAATGTGGCGACGCGTCAGCTCACGGATGTCCTCGGGAATCGCTGCCGCCTGACTCGTCGAAATGTATTCCGACAGCGCATCGCTCCAGTTCCCCGCTTCCTGCACGCGTCGGGCAGGCGCAGCGCCGGCTGGCGTTGCCGCGCCAACCTCCGTCGAACCGATCGTGAGCGCACTCCCAAGCGCTAACAGGCCAAGCGCCTCCCGACGGTTCAGCGTGGTGTCGTTCATTGTTTTCCTCGTATGTTCCTGCTGGATTCACAATCGGCAATCGACTGTGGACAATTGACACGCTCCTGCGCAGGCCAGGACCCATGGAGCCGGGTTAGAGGCCTTTGTCCCTGCTTGAAAGGACTGCCGGCTCTCTAGCCGTAGCCCTCTTGTCTGCGTAGAGCGCTCGACCGCTTTCTTCGCTATCAACTATCAGCTGTCAACTATCGACCATGGCGACCGCCTTCACTATCTACCACAACCCGCGCTGCTCGAAGAGTCGCGCGACGCTCGAGCTCCTGCAATCGCGCGGCATCGAGCCGAAGATCATCGAGTATCTGAAGACTCCGCCGACGGCCAAGGAACTAAAGGCGATCGTCGCGAAGCTCGGCATCAAGCCCGAAGATCTCGTCCGCAAAGGCGAAGAGGTCTACAAGAAGAAATTCGCGGGCAAGACCTTGACGGATACCCAATGGATCGAAGCGCTTGCCGCGAATCCGATTCTCATCGAACGCCCGATCGTCGTCTGCGGCGACAAGGCGGTGATTGGGAGACCGCCGGAAAACGTTCTGAAGTTAGTTGACAGTTGATAGCGAAGAACGCGATCCCTCCCCCGCGAAATCGCTGAGGAGGGAATCTTCTAGCCGTAGCCCGTAGCCCTTGTTCGCGCGGGGAAGCCGCGCGAACCACTCAGCTGCTCGTCTGCCCAATCTCCTCCCACAACCTGCGAAAGTCGCCGCGATGATCGTTGACGACGCGCGTGTTGACGTCGAACACCATCGTGGGGCGTTTCTCCAGATCGTACGCAGGCCAATCCGGTGTACGAGCTGAATTTGGCACGCCAGTCTTCGCGAATGCTGCCCACACGGCAGCAAAGTTCTCGACGAGTATCTTCCCTTCCTTGCTGCCGCTGCCGTTGATCGGTCCACGGAAGTCGTGCACGGCTGCGCCGACATCCACGCCGTGAACGGCACCGAACTTCCCGTCGAATGCCGGTACTGGCCACTCCCAAAGGTACAAATACGCCGGCGCACCGCCTTGCTGGGCCTTGCGTTCGGCCTGAATGTACGCACTTCGGCGGAAGCCACGATCCGTTGCAATGCGCGCTTGAATCAAGTACGGCGTCACCGTCGGGTAAGCGTCGCGATACATCTTGTAGACGCGATCGGCGTGCGCAGCGCCGACTTGTTTCTGGATGTACTGCTTCAGCCCTTCTTCGGTGAGATCCCAGTTCGTCATGCCGAGCGCCGCGTCGTCGAGCGTCGTGCCGATGATGACCGGAACGTCCGCGGATTCGGGCGGCGCGACCGGATCGAACGGATGATGCGGAAGCGCATCGGTGCCAATGACCGGCGAGAACTGCACGCCGGCGGTTGCTTGAGCTGCGAGCAGCTTCGTGAACGGAAGCTTCTGCAGCTCGCCGATGCGATTCTTCGAGATTCCGAGCACCTCGAGGAATTTCTCTGCCGATCGCGTCGCCGTTTCCGGCGTCGCCAGGCGCAGTGCCGAGCCACTTTGCACGGCTGCGCGATGAAACAGCCCCTTCGCGCCAGGCATCGCCAGTACGGCACTCGTCTTCGCGCCGCCGCCGGATTGGCCGAAGATCATCACGCGGTTCGGATCGCCCCCGAAACGGTCGATGTTCTCGTTGACCCACTTGAGCGCCGCAACCAGGTCGAGTAGGCCTGCAACGCCAGAGTACTTGAATTCTTCAGGTGCGCCGACGCCTGCAAGATACAGGTATCCGAACGAAGACAGTCGATGATTGACGCTGACGACAACCACATCGTCGTAGCGGGCCGCCTGATCGCCGTCGAATCCGATCGAATTACCCGAGCCCGAGACGAAACCGCCCCCATGGAAGACAACCATCACCGCCCGCTTCGCGTTGTCGTTGACGCTCGGCGTCCAGACGTTCAAGACGAGAC
>DATCLP010000048.1:0-5340 GCA_036563855.1 Steroidobacteraceae bacterium
CCGCCATAGGCTCGTGGCTAGCAAAACCGAAATATAAACGAATTAGAAAATCGCCATGCCGATACCGGCAGCGGCACAACAAGAGATTTGGGGGATCGAACGTGAATTTTTCGCGCCGTTTGTTTGCGTTCGGCTGGCTCGCCATTCTCGTCGGCGGGTTGCTTGCTCATTGGGTCCAGACGTCCGGCGGCATTCGCATTCAGGATGTTCGCTTCACGGGTGTGAACGGCAAGCCGATGAGCGGCTTGTTGTACGTTCCGCCGAACGCGACGGCAGAGACGCCGGCGCCCGGAATCCTCGCCATTCACGGCTACATCAACTCTCGCGAGACGCAGTCAGGATTCGCGATCGAGTACGCGCGTCGCGGGTATGTCGTGCTGGCGCTCGATCAAACGGGACATGGCTACAGCGCGCCGCCCGCTTTCGCTGACGGTTATGGCGGGCCTGCGGGACTGAACTACCTTCGCAGTCTCGACATCGTCGATAAGGACAACATCGGTCTCGAAGGCCATAGCATGGGCGGCGGTGCAGCGCTGGCCGCCGCACTCGCGAACAAGGATGGCTACAAGTCCGTCGTGCTCGAAGGTTCCGCAACGCGCACGGTGTTCTCGCCGCCGGGCGATGCAACCTTCCCGCGCAATCTCGCCGTCGTGTTCAGCAAGTACGACGAATTCAGCGGTCTCATGTGGGGTGTACCTCGCGCGGTCGAAGTGACGCACAGTCCGAAGCTGCTTCAATTGTTCGGAACGGATCAGCCCGTCGAGCCGAAGCGATTGTACGGATCGATCGAGGAGGGCAATGCGCGGATTCTCTATACACCTGCAACGACGCATCCGGGCGATCACATCTCGTTCGAGGCGATCGGCGACAGCATCGAGTGGTTCCAGCGCACGCTCGAAGGCGGCACGCCGCGCGATCGCGACGATCAGATCTGGATCTGGAAGGAGATCGGCACGCTGATTGCGCTCGCTGGATTCGTTGCGGTCCTGCTCGGTGCGTTCGATTGGTTGCTTACCCTGCCGGCGTTCGCGCCGCTGCGCAGCCAAGGCACGTTCGCGCGGGAGCGGCGCGACGTGAAATGGTGGATCGCGCTCGCATTGAGCGCGCTCATACCGGTCGCCACGTACTATCACTTCATGGGCCTCGGCGCGCGTTGGCTACGTCCGTCCGAGTGGTTCCCGCAAGGGATCACCAATCAGATCATGGTCTGGGCGCTCTTGAACGCGGCGATCACGCTCGTTCTCGGGCGTTTGCTGTTCAAGTCGGAAGCGACACGCGCACCGCGGCAATGGAGACGCTCCATCGGTATTGCGCTTGCGACCGTGGCGATCGGTTATGCCTCGCTGCTGCTTGCTGATTATTTCTTCAAGATCGATTTTCGGTTTTGGGTCGTCGCGCTCAAGCTGTTGAGCGCAGATCGCGTGCCGGTGTTCCTGACGTATCTGATTCCGTTCACGGCTTTCTTTTTCATTGCGTTCCGTGCCTTGCACGGATTCATCGCTGTGAACGGCGATCGGCCGGGTCGCATCTATCTCTCAGCCATCGCTGCGCTCGCCGGAGGATTCTTGATTTTCATCGTCGTTCAATACACGCCGTTGTTCGTGTCGGGCCACTTGCTCGTTCCGGCGCAAGCGCTGAATGCAATCATCTCGATCCAGTTCCTACCGCTGATGCTCATCGTCGCGCTGATCGGCGTGTTCACATGGCAGCGTACGAACAGCGAGCTGCCGGGGGCATTGATCAGCGGCTTGTTCGTGACTTGGTACATCGTGGCGGGAACGGCGACGCACGTTGTCTGACCGCGGCGGATATCTATTTCTCTATTACATGCGTCCCAGCGCTCAGGCGGCGATGAGGAGTCTGGAAGGCAGTGTCGTCCGCGGGCAACTTCCAGGTTTCAATCGCCCGCTTGATGTCTTCGCCGCTCGGCTGCTGGAACACGCGCAGGCCGAACTCGGGAAGAATCGCATAGAGATGATCGAAGATGTCGGCCTGAATGCTTTCGTATTCGACCCATGCTGTCGTCGCTGTGAAGCAATAGATCTCGAGCGGTAAACCGGTCGGACCCGGTTGAAGCTGCCGCACGAGAAGGATCATGTCCTTGTTGATTCGGGGGTGATTCTGCAAATAGGCCTGCACGTATGCGCGGAAAGTGCCGATGTTCGTGACTCGACGCGTGTTCACCGGATCCTTGCCTTCTGCGATGAGCTTGGCGTTGTAGGCCTCGAGCTCGGCCTGCTTTCGATCAAGGTATTCGTCGATCAGTGCGAAACGCTTTAGCCGTTGACGCTCTTCCAGCGTGAGAAAGCGCACCGAGGTTTGGTCGATATAGAGCGCGCGCTTGATGCGTCGGCCTCCCGACTCGAACATGCCTCGCCAGTTCTTGTAGCTCTCGCTGATGAGCCGCCAGGTCGGAATCGTGGTAATCGTCTTGTCCCAGTTCTGAACCTTGACGGTGTGCAGAGAGATGTCGATCGCGAATCCATCCGCATTGAGTTGCGGCATCTCGATCCAATCGCCGACGCGTAGCATGTCGTGCGTCGAAAGTTGGATGCTGGCGACGAGCGACAGCAGCGTGTCCTTGAACACGAGCATCAGGACTGCCGTCATTGCGCCCAGACCCGAGAGCAGGATCAGCGGATCGCGATTGAAGAGCGTCGCCACGACGAGGATACCTGCGACTATGAAGATCACGAGCTTGGCGACTTGCAGATAGCCCTTGATCGGACGCGCGCGGGCGCGCTCCGGATCGTGTTGCTCGTAGATAACGCCGACAGCGTTCAAGAGATTGGAGAGCGCGAGCGCGATCGTAAGAACCACATATGCGCTTGCGACGCCGCGTATGACCAGTACGACACCTTCGGGTAAGTTCTGGACGAAAGTGATGCCGTAATAGGCAACGAGTGCGGGCACTACATTGGCGAGCCGCGCGATGACGCCTCGGCCGAGCAGTGCATCGTCCCAGATCGTCGGTGCGAGCTTGGCTGTTCGCGTGATCGCTCGCACTAGAAGCGTCCGCGCGATCGTATTGGTCAACCAAACGAGAAGGACCAGCACCGACAGTTGCAGTGCCGTCATCAGCGAGGGAAAACCTTGAAGGGGAGCAAGCAGGGATTCGAGTGTGTCCATCCCGGCAATCTTAGCTAATTAGGTGTCGCCGGCGCCGCCCGTTCGCGGCTCATCGCGTCCGGCGTCCGGGATTGATGATGGAATACTTCGCGGCGTAGGCGCGCTCGTGCCGATAGCACGAACGCGTTGCTGTCTCGAGCGCTCTAGAGCTGGCGCAACCAGTCGTAAAAGGCGGGACGCCACGGTGACAAGCATCGTTCGGGCGCGGTATCTGTGTCGTTTCGTGTGCGAGCGCGCTCGAGCGCCTCGCTTGGCGCGATGCCGAACTGCTTGCGGAATTGTCTGCAGAAGTGGCTTTGGCTTCGGAAGCCCCAGCGTTGCGCGACGTCGTGGATAGTGCTGGTGGTCGGATGCTGTTTGCTCAATTCTCGGAGACAGCGCTCGAGGCGCAACTGACGCACATACGCCGCAACGCCGCCGAGCGGATGGAATAGGCGATACAACCTGGCGCGCGAACACGCAAAGCGCAGGCACAAATGTTCCGGCGTCAACTCTCTGGAACAGAGGTTTTGCTCGATGTAGGCGCAAATTGCGTCGAGCATGGTGTCGTCCGACAGGGACGCGGAGTTGTCGCCGCCGCGATAGCCCGCGAATGCGCCAACGATAGCGCCGAGCAAGGTGCGGCTGATTTGCTCGTCATCTTCAGCCGATGCCGAATGTAATGCCCGCCAAACGCTGGTGAGGTGGTGGCCGAGGATTCTGCCGACGGCGGAGTGCGCGGAGATGACGCTGCCGACGCTCAATTGCTCCGGCCGCACGAGGGAGAACATCAGGTCGCGCGGGATGACCACCGAAATCGTGCTCGAGCCTTCCGCGGCCGTTTCGAGCGGATAGCTGAGATCGAGCAGGCTGATGTCGCCTGGGCCGACGCGCACTGTGCGATGTCCGTTGTGGCCGGCATAACCGCCGGTCAGATAGAGCTGGACCAATAGATGATCGGCACCCTCGTCTGCGCGATATCCGGTGCGGCGCACGTAGCGTTGGTCGGAGAACTCGGCGAGAGAAACGACCAAACGTCGCAGATGGAATCCGTCGACGCGGGCAAAGAATCCTTCCGACGCTTCGAGCTGCGGCTCGAACAATGGCATCA
Source organism: Steroidobacteraceae bacterium (assembly GCA_036563855.1). Classification (GTDB taxonomy): domain Bacteria; phylum Pseudomonadota; class Gammaproteobacteria; order Steroidobacterales; family Steroidobacteraceae; genus Steroidobacter. The sequence continues at coordinate 4,220 of DATCLP010000048.1, forward strand.
AACTTTCGCGCCAGATTTCGAAGCCGTCTGGACGCGGGAGGCCGTGCGTATCGAAGATGTCGTGCGGGATACCAGGAGCGGCAGAGGATGAAACGGGTGCATCGATCATTGGAGCTTCGTGCGATCACTGGATTGTGAGCGGTCGCGCAACTGTGGCGGCGGCTGCGTTCCTGGCTTCTTGCCCTCTCGTCGGACCTTCAGTTGAAACTCGATAAGGATGTCGAAATTGGCACGCTTTCATCCCGGTACTAGCCCGCAGTTTTGAACTCAAACCGAATGCTCGCGGCGATCTCGCGCATTCGAGAGTGCGATGTAGCTAGGCTGGCTCCATCGCGCGGCGGCCAGAAGCGTTCGTCGCGTGAGCAGCCTGCAACCGCGAGCACCCACGCGCCGCGAACCCGTTGGCCAGCTCGATGTACGCGGCAGGCCGGGATCCACTCCGTATGCCCTTTGCTCTGACACCCAGGTGGCCCTTGAGCGCCAATGGACACCCATCTGGTCCTTGAGCGCCAATAGGTACAGACCCTTCTGTCTCGTACCCCATCCGTTGGCCGGCCCCTCGCGCCTTTTCGCGTCTTTGGACACCCACTCCTTTTTTGGGCGAGGGAGGGCAGCACTGGAGCGGCTTTCCCGCGGGGTCTTCACAAGTGGGCCCTCTTTGGACACCCATCCTCAAGGAGGCCAATCGAGCCTCACGAAGAAGTGATGAGTGCCCAAAACCGCCGTGCGTGTCCAAAGCCGCCAAAACCGGGACGAACCAGGGGCCAAAGAGCGGTGGGTGTCCAAATGCGGGAGGTCAGACCGAGAGCGCGGGCGTCCAGAATCGATGTGATGGGTGTCCAAAATCGGAGTGGGTGTCCAATTCCAGACCGTCCAATTCCAGACCGAGAACGCGGGTGTCCAAAGCCGCACAAGATCGGCGGGTGAAGCCGCACAGATAACGTGGGTGTCCAAGATCGGATGGGTGTCCAAAGCCGCCAAAGTCGGAAAGGTCAGGCGATCCACTGGCGGCCGCGGATGTTTTGGAGCTGCCAGGGGCTGTCGACGTCGAGCGTTTCGGGGAAGAGCTCGCCGCGGCCCTGGAGGGGTGTCCAGTCGGTGAAGGCGCCGGTGAGCTTGCC
>DATCLP010000049.1:0-1922 GCA_036563855.1 Steroidobacteraceae bacterium
ACACCGATGTCCTCGGCGACCGTGATCTGCACGTGTTGGATCCATCCGCGGCGCCAGAGCGGCTCGAAGAACAGGTTGCCGAATCGCAGCGCCAGCAGATTCTGCACGGCCTCTTTGCCGAGATAGTGGTCGATGCGGAAGATCTGTTTTTCCTCGAATATCGCGCCGACGCGCTGGTTGATGGATACCGAGCTCTGCAGATCCTGGCCGAGCGGTTTCTCGAGCACGACTCGCGATTTCGGCGTGACGACGCCGGCTCGCGCGAGCCCTTCGCAGATTTCCGCGAACAGGTCCGGCGCCGTCGACAAGAAGAACACGCGAATCAGATCTTCGCGCCCGGAAAGTCGCTCGCACAGCGCTTGGTAATCCTGTGCATTGCCGACGTCGATCCTGAGATAGCGAATATGTCGGGAAAATCGCTCCCACTGGGCTGGGTCGAACGCTTCGCCGACATGTTTGCGGCACGTCTCTTCGACCTGTGCCACGTATTGCTCGCGCGACAGATCGCCGCGCGCTGCACCGATGATGCGCGAGGCTTCCGAAATCTGGCCGGCAGCCGCGCGCCGGTACAGTGCCGGCAAGAGCTTGCGCATGGCGAGATCGCCGGTTCCGCCGAACAACACCAGATCGAAGTCGGGAAGTGGTTGCATGCGCGCCTCTCCTCGATGGCAAGGTTGCGCCCGTACGCATCGAGAAATGCCGACGCCTGGGCGTTGCAATGCCCGTAATTTTGGTGGGCGGATTCGAGTTCCATTTCCGACGCCCGCAAGTGCGATCGCGCTTTCGATGCGAGCGTACTGCGAAGTCTCTACAATCCTGCATTCCGAGCTCCGCCGAAATACGAATCTTTCTCGGGCTCCAATCGATCGCTTATGACCGAACGCTCCATGACCATCCGCAACCTGTTGGCGCTCAGCCCCGTCATTCCGGTCCTGACGATCGAAGAGATCGATCACGCCGTACCGCTCGCACGCGCCTTGTGTGCGGGGGGCCTGCGCGTGCTCGAGATCACGCTGCGGACGGGCGCGGCTTTACAAGCGATCGAAGCCGTGCGCGAGGCGCTGCCGGAGGCGATTGTTGGCGCCGGCACGCTGACGAAGCCGGAACATTTCGAGGTGTGCGCTCGCGCGGGCGTGCAATTCGGCGTCACGCCCGGTCTCACTGCGGAGCTTGCAGACGCTGCCAAGCAGGCGGATTTTCCGCTCCTTCCCGGCATCATGACGCCGTCGGAGCTGATCGCCGGGATCGGTTACGGATTCGACACGTTCAAGCTGTTTCCTGCTCAACAGGCTGGCGGCATCGGAATGCTGAAAGCGCTCGCCGGTCCATTCCCCGAGATCGTGTTTTGTCCGACCGGCGGCATCACGCGGGCGAGCGCACCGGACTTCCTTGCGCTGCCCAATGTCGCGTGCGTGGGCGGCTCATGGGTGGCACCAACGGAGAAAGTACGCGCAGGCGATTGGGCAGGCATCGAAGCGCTCGCCCGAGACGCCGCTGGATTGAGAAAAGCGCGCGCTTGATTGCGCGGCGTTACCCGGTCGCCTTGCGCTCGGAGTGCGTCCCGTCCAATAAGTCGAGTTGCACGGCATCGTCCGCAGGCGGCGGATTCGTTCTCGCAGGTGCCGGATTGCTCAAGATTTGATCGACGGCGAGCGCAGGCACCGTCGAAGAATCCGCCAACACATCCGGCATCTTGTTCGCTGGTGCGACCACATCTCGCGGCTCTGCACTTGGCGCCGACAACGAAGGGTTCGTTTCGAGCGCAGAGCCGGAAGCGGAAGCGTTTGCGGCAGGCCTCGCAGGAGCAGATGCGCTTGCCGGCGCGAAAATCAGATCGGACGGAATTCGCAACGTACCAGTCGCGCTGAGATCGATGTCTATCGAGTCGGCAGATTTTGCGTCCGCTTCGCGCACGTGTGCTG
>DATCLP010000050.1:0-3052 GCA_036563855.1 Steroidobacteraceae bacterium
GACTGCACCGGGAGATGAGTTCGGCGGCACGATGCGTGTCGGCGGCGGATCGGACAGCCTGATCGATGCCTTCGTTGCGATCGACGCGCCCTTCTCGGAAACACTGAAATCGCGTTTCTCGTTCGGAATGCGCAAACAGGACGGCTACGTGACGCGTCCCGACGGCACCGATCTCGGCGACACCGACACGTTCACGGGCATGGCGAAGTTCGTGTGGAGTCCTTCGGAGCGCTTCAATGCCACGATGGCGTTCGACTACACGAAATCCGACGAGAATGGCTCGCCGCTCGTGTTCGCTGCCATCAACGAAAACGCCACGTTTGCACGCGTTTCCAGCTTCGAGGCAGGTTGCCCCGGCATGACCAGCATCGCCGACCCCGTACCGATGATCGCGGACGACCGTTGCGCGAACGATCTGCAATCGCGCGGCAAGTACGGCAACAACGGTACGCTGCCGCTCAAGAGCGAGCTCGAGAACTGGGGCGCATCGCTGCGCCTCGTTTTCGACTTGAGCGACACGCTCACGCTCAAGTCCATCACTGCGTATCGCGAAATCTCCTGGGCCGGCGTGCGCGATGCCGACAACACCCCGCTCACGATCTTGCACACGATCTACGACGTGGATGGCGATCAGCTCAGCCAGGAGCTGCAGCTCACGCATCAGAGCGAACGCCTGACCGCCGTCGTTGGCCTCTATTACTTCGAGCAGACCTCGGACGACATCGCGACGGTCGAGCTGAATCCGCCGCCGCCCGGCATCCAACGCGACAGCGACAACAACAAGGTCGACAATCAGAGCTGGGCAGTGTTCACGCAATGGACGTTCAATGTGACCGATCGGCTTGCTCTGACTGCCGGCGGACGCTACACGGAAGACAAGAAAGGCTCTTATCCGGATCAATTCGACTACGCGGATCCGACGCTCAAGCAAGTGCCCGTGCGTTGGTATCGCGATACGTTCACATCGTTCACCCCATCCGCCTCGATCTCGTTCCGCTAGAGCGACAACGCAATGACGTACTTGAGCTACGCGGAAGGCTTCAAGGGCGGCGGATGGAACAGTCACTTCAACGCGCCACTGACACCCGAGCAGCAAGCCGCGCTGCAGAAGTTCGATCAGGAAGAAGCCGAGAGCATCGAGCTCGGCGTCAAGCTCGATCTCGCCGACAACACGGTGCGATTGAATGCCGCGGTATTCACTGCGGATTACACCGACATGCAGGTGACGTTCCGCGGACCGCTGCCGAGCGGCGTTGCGCCGTTCCTCACGAACGCCGGCAAAGCCAGCATCGACGGCGCAGAGGTCGAGCTTACCTGGGCGCCGACGAGCGATTGGCTCATCGAAGCCAGTCTCGGCTATCTAGATGCAACGATCGATGAGCTCGAAAGCAAGCCGCTATTGATCCTGCCGCCCGAGCTAAGAGCAGGCAACGTTCTGCCCTTCGCACCTAAATGGCAGGGGCATTTCGGCCTTGCGTACCGGGCGCACGTCGGCGATTTCTTGATTCAGCCGCGCATCGACGCTTCGTACCAGGACACCACGTACTTCGACGCGGCGAACACGCCGGAGATCGCGCAGCTCGACGACGTCACGACGGTGAATGCCTCGGTCAGAATCGGGCCTGCGAGCGGTCCTTGGCACGTCAGGCTCGGCGTCAACAACGCGACGGATGAGCAGTATCCGATCGCGGGGAATTCCTCGCTCACGACCGGTAGCGGTTATGCAGAGGTCGCTTATTCGCGGCCGCGGGAGTGGTTCGCTCAGGTGCAGTACGACTTTTGATCGGCGTCCAGCGTCTGCGCCGCCGGACGACGGATCAGTTTTCGAACCGATAGCTGAATTTCACGAGGAGCTGCTGTTCGTCGCGCACGGAAAAGCTGCGACGAACGAGCCGCCCGGGCGCGTCCGAAAACGGCTCCTCCACGTAGCCGCCGCGTCCGTACACGACATACAAATATGAAAGCGGGGCAACCTCGAATCGGTACCGCAATTGCACGCCCAAGTTGCGCACATTGAAATCGTCCACGGGATCGTTGCTCAAGTGTGCAGTACCGTTCGGGTCGACACGATAGGGATGCAACAGGTCGGCGTTCATGCCGATCGCCTGCAGCTTCAACCGCAGCTCCTGCCGTCCGCTGATGATCCAATTGAAACCTGCATTGAAGTGCGCTTCGCGTCCGTCGAAGCTCGCGATCAGATTTTCGCGCTGCCAGAGCACCCAATCCGGAATTCGCCTCGAATAAAGGCCCACATAGATGTTCAAGGCATCGCTGACGAAATACGTGGGCTCGATATACATCGAATAGCCGATCTTGTCGTTGCCGACGAGCCCGTCGCTGAACAGATCCGCCTCGATCTTCCACCCCCAGGACGACTTACGAGGGCGCTCGTACCTGAAGTAGAGATTGAAGTTCGCCGGCATGTTGACGTTACCGTTGCCGCGCATGAGCAAGTCGTCGACACCGGCGCTGTTGATGAAGATCTGTGCGTATTCGATGCTGCCGTCGCGCACCCGACCTTCGCGTGCGAGCCGGAAGTGGTGATAGAGGAGTTCGCCATGATCGTTGCGCGAAGTGCTCGCGCGGGCACGCCAGTTCGTAGAGGCGTAGCGCGAGCTCTCCGGCAGCGAGTCGAAACGCCGCTGCACTTGCCAGTGCGCGTAATTCAGGCTGTTGCGAAACAGATAGCCGGCATCGTTGATCTGCAGCTCGTCCCCGAAATGCATACCGACCCACTGCTGCCGCCAGCCCCTGTTCATCTGGTAATCGAGCCAGATCGATGCTCCGTCGCCGCGAATGCGTTGTCCGGCCTCGTCGATCTCGCTGCCGATGAGACGCGTGCGTATGTTCCAGGCGGCGGTCGGCCGCCAGTTGTGATCGATGCCGAGGACGGTCGCCTCGCGATCCAAATAGGGCCGTTCGACGTTCGTCACCATCAATCCGAGATTCTGCGTCGTGAAGTCGCCGACCAGCCGAAGCGCACTGAACGTACGGCCGACTTCGTCGTCCTCATCCGCCAAGAGCACGCCGAACTTCGTGTTGCCGAGACTGC
>DATCLP010000051.1:0-5683 GCA_036563855.1 Steroidobacteraceae bacterium
TTGTAGCGGTGCCCCACCGCTCGGTACATGGCCGTGAACTCCATGCATAACGATTCGCAGACGCCTGTGTTTGCCTTCGGGCCTTCTGTGCTGAACCCGGCAGAACGGCGTTTGCTCCGCGATGGTGCAGAGGTGGCGATCGGCAGCCGTGCGCTCGACATATTGATCGCGCTGGTGGAGCACGCAGGAAGCGTCGTCGGTAAGAAAGCCCTCGTGCAACGTGTGTGGCCGGAGGTCATCGTAGAAGAGAGTAGCCTGCGCGTTCATGTCGCCGCGCTGCGCAAGGCGCTCGGCGACGGCATCGACGGCGCTCGCTACATCACGAACGTGCCGGGTCGGGGATATTCGTTCATCGCTCCCGTCGTCACGCGGACGAGCGCCGCAAGTGTCGAGCAGAAGGCGCGCGTCGAGAGCCAGGCGAGCACGTCTGCGCCGGAACGCACGCCGACACGCGTGACGTCGAACCTGCCCGCGCGATTGACGCGCATGGTGGGCCGCGATGCGACAGTAGCCGCGCTGTCGGAGCAACTCCGCGCGCATCGTTTCGTGACGATCGTCGGTCCGGGCGGCATTGGCAAAACAACGGTCGCATTGTCCGTCGCCCACGTGCTGAGCACGGAGTTCACGAGCGTGATCTTTGTCGATCTCACCGCCGTGACGGACGCAGCCGATGTCGCGAACGGGCTCGCGGCTACGCTCGGTCTCACGGTCCGCAAGGAAGATCCCACGCCGGAAATCATTGCGTTTCTGCGCGACACAAATGCGCTTCTCGTCGTGGACAATTGCGAGCACGTCATCGAGGCGATCGGCGGTCTCGCCGAGCGCATTTTCTTCGAAGCGCCAGGCGTCCATCTCCTCACGACGAGCCGCGAGTCGCTCAAAGTCGAAGGCGAACACGTGTATGCGCTCGATTCGTTGGCAACTCCCGAGACGTCCGCGGGAATAACGGCAACTCAGGCGCTGCAGTACGCCTCCGTGCAGCTCTTCGTAGAGCGGGCCGGAGCAGCCGGCAGTCCCATCGCATTGAGCGATTCGGATGCGCCGGTCGTCGCAGAGATCTGCCGACGCCTCGACGGCATTGCATTGGCCATCGAGCTGGCGGCGGGACGAGTCGGCGCTTTCGGCATCCGGGGCACAGCGGACCTGCTGGAAAAGCAGCTCGCATTGACATGGCGAGGCCGTCGCACGTCGCTGCCCCGCCATCAAACGCTGAGTGCGACACTCGACTGGAGCTACAGCCTGCTCTCGCACGACGAACAGCTCACGCTGCAGCGGCTGTCAATCTTCGTCGGCGACTTCACGCTCGCGAGCGGCCTCGCCGTCGCAGGCGAAGAGAGCGGTGTCGCAACCGAAGTGGTCATCGAGAACATCGCCAATCTGGTTGCCAAGTCGTTGGTCGTCATGCGCATCCACAATGGGCAGCCTCGTTATCGCTTGCTGGAAATGGTCCGCGCCTATGCCGCGCTGAAGCTTGCCGAAAGTGGTGACTCGACACGCATCGCCGCCCGCCACGCCAGATATTTCGCGCTGCAGTGCCGGGACGCCGAGACGCCGGACTCCCCCGCGCTCGACATGCGCGATCTCGGCAACATTCGGGCAGCGCTCACGTGGAGTCTTTCCGAACAGGGCGATGCAGCGATTGCGCGCGACCTGAGCAGCACTGCGATGCCCCTCCTGCTGCAATGGTCGCTGCTCGCCGAATGTCGAAGGTGGAGCGCTCGCGCGTTGCAAAGACTGCAAGACGCCGATCGCGGCAGCATCTTCGAATCGCGGCTGATCCGCACGCTTGCGATCTCGACGATGTTTACCATCGGCAACGATGAGAGCGTTCGAGCGGACATCGCCCGCGGATTGGAGCTGGCGCGATCGCTGAACGATCGGCACGGACAGTTCGAGTTCCTCGTCGGCTTGCACGCGTTCGCGGGACGCACGGGAGATTTCCGGGGCTCAATGAGTGCGGCAGCCGAAGCGGCTGAAGTTGCGGACGACTCGGAGCACGCGAGCTCGCTGTGGATGCTGTGCATGTCAGATCACCTGTTGGGGAATCAGCGCGAAGCGTTGGCGCGCAGCGAGCGGGCCGCTTCTCTCCGGGCGGCAGCCACGCATCCAAAGCGCTACTTCGGCTACGACCAGCGCGCGCTCGGGCTCGTGGCTCGCGCGCGTGTGCTGTGGTTGACGGGACACAGGCAGCAGGCGCGGCAGGCTGCGAAGTACGCGATCGATGAAGCCGCGCGGCTCGAGCACCCGGTGTCCTACTGTCTCACGCTGCTGTACGCGACGTCGGTGTACCTGTGGAGCGAGCGCTGGTCGGACACAGAGGATGCGATCGCGCGCCTCGCGGAAACCTCGAGCGCTTATTCGCTGGAGCCCTATTCCCTCAGCGGTCAGGCGCTCAAAGGCGAGCTGTTGCATGCGCGCGGCGAGCACGCGGCCGCGCTCGAGTTGCTGGGCGAGGCGTCGCGCCGACTGAATCGTGAGCGGCAGCTCTCGCAATCGCTGTACTGCATGATGATCTGGGCCGACGCGTTGCGGGCAACTGCGCAATTCGGCTCCGCCCTCGAAGTGCTGGACCAGGCCATCGAGCAACGCACGCGGGGCGGCGGTTCGTTCGAGATGCCGGAGATGCTCAGGATCCGCGCGAGCATTCTCCTCGGCAACTCAGCGCACAATGAGGACGCGGCCGTCGAATGCCTGGAGCGCGCGCTCGAGCTGGCGCGGCGTCAGGGTGCGCTCAGCTGGGAGCTGAAAGCCGGGCTCACGCTCGCGGAATTACGGCCCGTCCGCGGCAAGGAGCTGATCGCGGGGCTGCTCGAACGGTTTCCCGCGGACTCGGACGGCACCGACCTCCAGAGGGCGAGATCGCTGCTCGCGGGCTGACGCCGGGCGACTGAATTCACACGGATTCACGCCTCTGAACTCGCGACCGCCGGTCGCGTGGGCCATCGTGGCTTCCTCGAATCACCCACCCGCAACGAGTGCGGCGAGAGGGGAGCCTTGGACACCTCATGTGAAGCGACCAACAAGGTGTTGTTCGTCACCGGCGCGTCGCGCGGTTTCGGCGCACTGATCGTGGAGAAAGCACTTGCGAGCGGCCATTGCGTCGTGGCGACGGCGCGTAATCCTCGCATGCTCATCGAACGTTTCGGCGACCATTCCAACGTTCTGACGGTCACGCTCGACGTCACGGACGAAGCCCAGGCGCACGCGGCATCCATGGCCGCAGTCGAGCGTTTCGGGCGCATCGATGTGCTGATCAACAACGCCGGGTGCGCCCTGCACGGTGCGGTCGAAGAGGCGAGCGCGAAGGAAGTCGAGGCGCTCTATCGAACGAACGTGTTTGGGCTGCTGGCGACGACCCGCGCCGTTTTGCCGTACATGCGTCGGCGTCGCTCCGGTCACATCATCGACTTCTCGCGCGTCGGAGGCCAAGTCGCTCCGGTCGGCTGGGGAGTGTACTGCTCGACGATGCTAGCGGTGGAAGGATTGTCGGAAGCACTCGCCGCCGAGCTGCAGCCGCTTGGCATCCACGTCACCGTCGTGGAGTGCGGTTATTTCCCCGCCCCGGTCATCGACACGAGATCCCTCGCCAGCGCTCGCACGATCGACGACTACCGCGACACCTCCGGCGCATTGCACGGGGCAGAGGCCGACATGACTCGCACACAGCGCAGCGATCCGGCCAAGCTCGTGGACGTGCTGCTGCGGCTCATCGATACTCCGAATCCGCCGCTCCGATTGCCTTTGCGCGATGCTTGACTTGCGCAGCGTTTGATCAGAGGGCGCTTTCGTTCGAGAGCGACTCTTCACTGCCCTTCACGTCACTGAACTCGGCGCGCGTCGAGCACGGCACGACCTTCGTGAACATGGCGCTCGATGTGCGCTACGTGATTCCCAACTCACGTTGGATGGCAACACGTTCAAGGACAGCGCCAGCGTCGATCGCAGCAGTTCACGCGCCTTCACGGCTGTTAACTCGCCGATGAGCGCGTGCTCGCCGACAGTAGCGACCACGGAATCGAGGGGCATCACATGAGCGACCCACTGATCAACGTCGTTCGCAACTACGCGCAGGCGCACACCGATTCGACGGGGATCGCGCGGACACCGATTGCTGGTCTGACGATCATTCGTGCGACGGCGCCTACCGGCCTGAACAGCGCGATTTGCAAACCGCTCGTGTCCCTCGTGTTGCAAGGCGCGAAGGAGGTCATGGTGGGCGACGAATCGCTCACGGCTGGTGGCGGCGATTCGCTGCTGATCACTGCGAGCGCGCTCACGGTGAGCCGGGTCGTTCGCGCCAACCGCGAGCAACCGTATCTCGCATTGACCCTCGAGCTGGATCCCGCGCTGATCGCGGAGCTGGACTCGCAGACAACGCGCGCGGCAGCTTCCGATGTCGCGCCGGTGCGCATCGCACGAACCGATGCGGACATCGCGGACACGGCGCTGCGCCTCATGCGCCTACTCGAGCGTCCATCGTCTTTGCCAGTGCTGCACACGTCACTCGTGCGCGAGATGCACTACTGGCTGATGGCCGGTCCGCATGGCGCGGCAATCCGGCGTCTGAGCTGGCCGGGCGGCCAGGTGCAGCGAGTGGCGCGCGCGGTTGCAGTGCTCCGAAGCGAGTTCGCGCGGCCCATGCGAGTCGAGCAACTCGCGGACATCGCCGGCATGAGCCTGTCGTCGTTTCATCATCATTTCCGCGAGGTGACCTCGCTCACGCCACTGCAGTTCCAGAAACGATTGCGGCTGATCGAGGCGCGACGCTTGATGCTGTCGCAGCGAGTGACTGCAAGCTGCGCCGCCTTCACCGTCGGTTACGAGAGCGTCTCGCAATTCACTCGCGAGTACACACGGATGTTCGGAGTATCGCCGGCGAGGCATCGAAGATCGATCGAGGAGAACGTCGTTCGCCCGAAGGTAGCCGCTTCGATCCGGCAAGAGCTTGCATCACGCAGCGGCTCGGTGGATCGATCGCGCCATCGTGCAGTGGAGCTCGCGGCGTCGTGAGCAACACATCATAACCAAAAGCAGGTGAGACTTGTCGTTGCCAGGCGTCGACGTCGTCGCGTTACTCGGCGCCATCCGCCGGTGATCCTGCCCCCCGCCTCTTGTGGTGATCAGAAGCGTTTCACGACAGGATCACCGGCGTTCAGCGCTCGCCTACTCGCGGAGGAACTTCAGCAGATCGGCATTCAGTTGCTCCTTGTGCGTATCGGTGATGCCGTGCGGGCCGCCCTTGTAGACCACGAGCTTGCTGCTCTTGATCAACTTGTGCGTGGCCATCGCGCTGTTCTCGAACGGGACGATTTGATCGTCGTCGCCATGCACAATGAGCGTCGGCACATCGAACTTTTTCAGGTCGTCACGGAAGTCCGTTTCCGAGAATGCCTTGATGGAATCGAACGTGTTCTTGTGACCGCCCTGCAAGCCCTGAGTCCAGAACGAGTTGATCGATCCCTGGGATACTTTCGCACCAGGCCGATTGAAGCCGAAGAACGGACCGGATGCGATGTCGAGGTAGAGCTGCGAGCGATTTTCGATTGACCCCTTTCGCAAGCCGTCGAAGACTTCGATCGGCACGCCGGTCGGATTGTCCGATCGCCTGACCATGATGGGCGTGACAGCACCGACGAGCACCGCCTTCTTCACGCGGCTCGTGCCATGCCGTCCGATGTAGCGC
>DATCLP010000052.1:0-5963 GCA_036563855.1 Steroidobacteraceae bacterium
CGCGCACTCTCGCAACTTTGACGTCGAGCGCCGTCCCGGTTCTCGAGGCGCTGCGCATCGCGGGAGAGGTCGTCACGAACTTGCCGATGCGGGAAGCGGTTCAAGACGCCGCGGCCCGCGTCAGAGAGGGCGCACCGATCGGCCGTTCGCTCGCCGCGTCCAAATTGTTTCCGCCGATGATGATTCACTTGATTTCGAGCGGCGAGACCAGCGGGGAGCTGGAGACCATGCTCGATCGGGCAGCGACGAATCAGGAACGGGAGATGGATGCCATCCTGACGGCTGTCGTCGGATTGCTGGGCCCGCTGATGATCATCCTCATGGGCGGCTTCGTCTTGATGATCGTCATCGCCATGCTGCTCCCCATCTTCCAGCTCAACCAGCTCATCGGTTGAAGCGCCCTCACCTGTCGTGCGCGGTCCTCTTTCTTGGATTCTCTACGGATACGACAGCATTTCTACGCAGTTCAAATCGCCGCCAGGCCGGTATTGATAGCGCATCGCATTCCTTTTATATATCCGGCCCGTGTTCACCCATGTGATCTGGAATGAGTTGAAGTCATTCGGGGCGAACGATGAGCGAGAAACCTGAGTCGGAAGAATTCGACGACGATGAAGATGAAGGTGTCGAGTCGGATGATCTCGATTTGGATCGCTTGATCGATACGCTCGACCGACGCAAGAAGGCGGGAGCAAAACCGGACGAACCCGCTTGGCGTCGTCTAGAGCGTTATCGCGAGGAACGTCAAACAGCGGAGCTACTTTCCGATTTGGATGACTACGACATCGGGGACGACGGCGGGAACAAGCGCCGGAGACGGTCCCTGAGCAGGTAATCGACATTCGAGTCAAAGCGGTCAGGGCGATAGGGTCGCGGCTGACTCATCGGGAAGGCATCGGTCGCAAAGGCATTCCCCCCGAACGCAATCGCGCCGATCCCAGTGAGCAGCGACGAACCCCGACCCTGGCCAACGGATCCTTGGAGCCCGATCCGGGTTACACGGCCGTAGTCTTGTTTGCGTGCGAACCCCCACCCGCTCGCATTCTTATTGGAACATTCCTTTCGTCTTTCCCTGGCGCAAGACGCCGACGACGATCCCTTCGATCACCAGCTCTTCTTCTTTCGTGTTCACTTTGATCGGCTCGAACTCGTCGTTCTCCGGCAGCAACCAAACGATCGACCCTTCCTGTTTGTAACGCTTGACCGTCACTTCGTTTTCGAGCCGCGCCACCACGATCTGCCGATTACGCACGTCCGGCGTGCGGTGCACGGCCACGAGATCTCCATCCAGGATGCCGACATCCTTCATGCTCATGCCCCGGACTTTGAGCAGGTAGTGCGCCTTGGGCTGGAAGATCTTGGGGTCGATCTGATACCGGGCCTCGATGTGCTCCTCCGCAAGAATCGGTCGGCCCGCCGCAACTCGGCCGATCAAAGGCAGCCCAAGCTGCTCGCGTAACGAATCCTTGAGCTGAATTCCTCGCGAAGCGCCAGGGATGAGCTCGAGCACCCCCTTCCTCTGGAGCGCGCGAAGGTGCTCCTCCGCCGCGTTCGGCGACTTGAACCCCATTTCGGCCGCGATCTCGGCACGCGTCGGCGGCATGCCGTCTTCGGAGATGCGTGACTGGATGAATCGCAAGATCTCGCGTTGCCTGGGAGTGAGCTCGGTCATAGCACGCTCTGTATAAAGGACCAGAACTGGTTTTATATCCAGAAACCCGCCGGACTGCAACGGGGATCACACGATTCGTGCTTTACAGAAGTCGGCGCACGATGCCGTCCATCAACGGACGCCGACCGCTCATCGGCAGCTCGAGCGCCTTCGCGCCGAGCGCTTCTATATTCGCGGCCCATGAGACGTACGACGCTAACACGAAACCGCGGAGTCACGCTGTTCGAGCTGATGCTGACGCTCGCTGTCGCGGCCGTTCTTGCAGCGATCGCTATACCCAACATGCGGGACTTCATACGCAACAACCGCATCACGGCTGTCGCCAATGACCTGCTGCGTTCGATGCAAGTCGCGCGATCGGAGGCCATCAAGCGTCAGCGCCGGGTCGTGATGTGTGCCTCCGAGAACCCTTCCGCTGCCACACCTTCGTGCAGCGACACCAGTTTTCACGGTTGGATCGTGTTCGAAGACACGAACTCCGATTGGACGGTCAACGACGGAGAACAGATCATCGAGCGCCACGACCTCGTACACGCATCGCTCTCCGTCATCAACGACAACGACAGCATCTTCAGTTTCGCTCCTACGGGATTTCCCACCCCGGACGGCACCAAAGTCGCAGTCCGCAACATCGTCGTTTGCGATGAACGCGGTAACCAGCAGATCGCCGGTAACTCTTCTGCGGCCCGCGCGGTGATGCTCGTCGAGCGAACCGGCCGTTTTCGCGTGAGCAGAACGGTCGAAGATGTCGATAGAGCAATAGATGCAACGGGAACGACGTGTCCACCATGACGTCCGCGATGTCTCTGCCATCTCATTCGCGCAGCTTGCGCGGCTTTTCCATGGTCGAAGCGCTCGTTGCGCTCGTCGTGCTCGCCGCGGGCATGCTTGGAATCGCCAGCTTGTATGTCGTAACGCTGCAAACGAGCGGCAGCGCCATCTACCGTATGCAAGCAGTCAATCTAGCCAGCGATATTGCCGATCGCATTCGCGCAAATCGCCAGGCGGGAGCTGCCTATGCAGCTTCTCCACCTACTTCGCCTCCCAGTTCGTGCCAGGCCGCCGTGTGCACCGAGCAGCAAATGGCGGACTACGACTTTTATTGGTGGCATCAGCAAGTCCAGGAAGCTCTACCGGGCAATCCGACAGGAACGATCGAAGTGACCGCCGGGCCCGGCGACGCCAATTCCTACACGATCACGATTACCTGGCTGGAACCGGGGCAGAGCGGCGACGAGAACCGCCAGTCCTACGTGTTGAGAATGCAGATATGACAGCAGCCGTTGCAGATACGCGCTTCCGCGCGCTCGGCGTCAGCCTGATCGAGCTGCTCGTGGCCATCACGATCGGCGGTATTTTGATTTTCGGCGCGACGCAGGTGTACGTCGACAGCCGCAAGACTTACGAAGTCAACGAAACCGTTGCGCGCTTGCAGGAAACTGCGCGCTACGCCATGAGCGTGATCGAGCCCGACATCCGCATGTCGAACTATTGGGGCTTGGTGAAAGGTGCAGGAGTGATCACCGATTCCGCACCTGCACCGACGACGGACGAGAGCAAGTGCGGTGCGACCTTTACGCGCGACCTGCTCGCGAACATCGCTGGCAGCAACAACTCGTACGGATTCAGCTGCTCGCCCATCACTCTTCACAGTGGCGGGAACGGTGCTGTCGCTACAGCCGACACGTTGATCGTTCGGCGTGCAGCCGTTGCCGCGCGATCGGCTGGCGTCGGCCAGTTGCAAATCTGCTCGACGCGCATCGCGGGCGAGCTCGTAACCGACAGTACGAGCTGCACCTCTCCTCCGGAGGGCGAAATTCACAACCTCATCGTCCACGGCTACTACGTCCACCGCGACTCCGTACAGGCTCCCAACGTACCCTCGCTGCGCCGCCTGACGCTCGTCGACGGGCCCGATATCCGGGACGTCGAGGTCATTTCCGGCGTCGAAGACATGCAAGTCGAGTTCGGCATCAACACAGCCGGCACCAACGGCGAAGCTGAACGTTACGTTGCGCCCGGCGCCGTGCCAGCGGGCGCGCAGGTCGTATCGGTGCGCGTTTGGTTGTTGATTCGCGCCGAAACGCCGGAAGTCGGCTTCATCGACGGACGGACGTACCGCTATGGCGATCGAACAGGCTCGGGGACTACGAGCAATCTGAATGACCCTGCCGGTGCGGGCCGACCTTATGCGCCGAACGACAACTTCCGGCGCGTACTCGTCTCGCGAACGATCCAAATCCGCAATGCACTGGGTACGTGACATGCACGCCGTCCGCCATTCGACTCAACGTGGCGCCGCACTCGTCGTCGGGTTGCTGTTGCTACTCGTGCTGACGCTGTTGGCCATCTCCGGAATGAACACGGCGAGCCTCGAGCTCGTGATGGCCGGCAACACGCAGTACTACCAGAACGCATTTCAGGCGGCGGAAACGGGCATCGAAGTGGCGTACCGCGACGCCGAGTTCAATCCGAGCACGGCTGAGGAAGCCTTCGTCAACGTCCAAATATCCGGCTCGACGACCGATTTCTTCACTGCTCGCGCTCGTCGGCAGCTCGACGGTACGCCCCAGCCTGCTCTCTGGGGTTCGAGTTGGGATGCGTTTTCGACGTACCACTTCGAGATCGAAAGTACCGGACGTTCTGCCCGCAATGCAGTTGCAACCAATTTCCAAGGGGTCGCCGTGATCTCGCCAGCCGATCAATCGATTGCGCCCATTGCCGGGTCAAGCGGAAGTACGGCCCTGGAATAGCGATACGAGGATTCGTATGAAGACACCCAAGAATTCGATGTGGCTCACCTGCTTCGCGTGTCTGTTTCTGTGGGTCGCTGCACATGCGTCGGCTCAGGTGCGCTTAATAGAAAACGCCATCGAAGTGTCCACCGATGAAATATTGCTCCCGGGTTCGGTCCCTGGACGCCTGACGTTCAGAGAATGCAAGCCGCCGTGCAGGAACAAGACGCTCGATGTGAACGCGCAGACGCAGTTTCTCGTCGGCGGGACGAAAGTCTCGCTGGCCGAATTCAAACAATACATCTCGCGGACAGGCTCGCAGTTTCTCATGGTCTTTCACGAGCCCGGCGGCTCGGTGACGCGGCTGATCGTCTTCGGCGAGCTCGAGCAGTAATCGGTTCCGAACAGACGCATCTTGGATCACACATGCTCTATGAGCAGCACAGGTAACCCTATGCGTAAGCTCTCACGGTCCCTGGTCAAGTCGACCTGCATCGCTGCGACATTGGCGCTCATCGGTGCAAGTGCGTCGGCGGACGACGCAGAAATTTTCGTCGCCGAGTACGACGTTGCACCGAACATCATGCTGATTCTGGATACCTCCGGAAGCATGATGGGAACGGTGTCAACGCAAGAACCCTACGATCCCAATCGAGACTACACGGCGGAAGGCACAGGCTCTTGTGCGGGTTTGGCAGGCCGCGTGTTCTACAGGACCGGCAACAATCAAGGGACGCCTCCGGCATGTAGCAGCAACGACCGGTTCAGTTACTCGAACTTGCGATGCGCGGCAGCCAGGACAGCCCTCGAAACGGCTGGCCGGTACGCAGGGGATCGGTTTGCACAATGGCGCCGTACCTCCAGCAGCACGACGCGCCGATGGAGAGACTTGAGCAACAGCTACAACACGCCGGTCGAATGCCGCAACGATGCCGGTAACGACGGCAACCTCTCCTCCAACAATCCGTATCCAGATGGAAATGCGACCTCAACCAACGATACGGCAGTATGGACTAACAACAGCAGCAACTCCTATTGGCGCAACAACGACGGCACGTCGGCGACGCTCTACTCGGCGAATTACGTCGTCTACTGGAACCAGTTCCGCACGCAGACTTTGGGTACGCGCCTGCAAGTCATGCAGGACGCCGCACGCACGCTGTTGAACTCGGTGTCCAACGTCAATGTCGGACTCATGCGCTACAGCAGAAATGACAGCGCCAACGAGAGTGGCGGCATGGTCCTATGGCCGGTTTCGCCGATCGAGACGAGCCGTCAAAAACTGATCGAGCTCATCGACAATTTCATCCCGGGCGGTTGGACTCCATTGACCGAAACGCTCTACGAAGCGCATCAGTACTTCTCCGGCGGCCAAGTGCTCTACGGAAACACGTCACGAGCATGCACGACCGCCACGAGCGGCATTTGCAACAACAACAACTCTACGCTCCTGCCGAGCGTTCCAGAGTCACGAGTTGGCGGCCGTCCCGATTCGACGCATTATCAAAGTCCGATCACGGATAGTTGCCAAAAGAACTACATCGTATACCTCACGG
>DATCLP010000053.1:0-3644 GCA_036563855.1 Steroidobacteraceae bacterium
GCTTCGTGCTCGTCGGTACCCTCATCATGCTGCCCGCGGTGCTGGGCTATACGTATTGGTCGTATTCGGTGTTCCGGGGCAAGGTCACGGCCGACAGCGGCTATCACTAAGGAAACGGATTGCGCCACGCACAAAAATGCGCCGGCGATGGATGGCCTAACCGGCGCCAACATTAAGGGGGGTGATAGACCGAAGTAGGAACTTGCCTTGCTTGCCAGACAGGCTCGCGTGCGCGCTCCGACTTCGACCGCAATTTTCGCGACGTCGTTCCGGTGCCCGCATCGGCAGAAAGGGCAATTTATGTGCAATCGCACCCCTCCGGGCAATTGCCCGAAACCCTTGTACGGACGTACGATGACATAAGATTGATTTGCGATGAGTAGACGGCGTGCATGGCCACGGACGACCTGCGATGCTGCTAGATAGGACTCCCGGATCGTTAGGGGTAGGCCCATGAAAATCCTGATCATCGACGATCATCCCTTGTTTCGAGCCGGCTTCCATGCGGTTCTGGAACAGAGCGACCTCGACGCGGAAGTCTTGAGCGTGTCGTCCGTCGCTGAAGCCTTGCAGGTGCTCAAGCGCGATGGCGACATCGGGCTCGTGCTGCTCGACGTTCACCTGCGCGGCGAAGATGGGTTCAACGCCCTGAAGGTCATCGGCGAACAGTTCCCGACGACTGCGTGCATCATGATCTCCGGAGACGAGCAGGAAGTCGTCGTGAACCGTGCGATTGCCGCGGGCGCCTCCGGATTCATACCCAAGTCGTTCACCGCCGACGAGATGATTGCTGCCATTCGCAAGGTATTGGACGGCGATGTGTTCGTCCCGACGCCTGCCCAACCGTCGACGCAGAACAACGGCACTTCGTTGACGCTGCGCCAGCTCGAAGTGATCAGCATGCTCGGGCGCGGGTTCAGCAACAAAGAGATCGCTCGCGCGTTGGACGTCGCCGAACGTACCGTCAAGGCTCACGTGAGCGCCGTGTTCGAAGCGCTCAACGTGCGTAACCGAACTCAGGCGGTGCTCGTTGCGCAACGACGCGGACTCCTGCCGCCGTCGAATTCAGGCTACGCCGTCTCTCAATAATCTTCCCCCATGGATCCAAGCTCCTTGCGACGCGTTGAGGAACAACGCGTCGCAATGCTCTATTCAAATCGCTGGGCGGTTTCCAGCTCGGCGCTCATCATGGCCACGCTCATTGCGATCGTGGCGTGGCCGAGCTCGACACCACTGCGCGTATTGAGCTGGTGCGCAGTCGTTCTCGCGATTCAGGCAGGGCTGCAGATCATTGCGCTGGGCTACCGCAAGCAGAGCGGGAGCGAAGTCGATCCGCACCTTTGGGCACGGCGCTTCGCCAAGGCATCGGTCGTCGCCGGCATCGTCTGGGGATCGGCTGTGTTCGTGCTCGTACCGAAGGAGGAGCCGTTGGCGCTCGCCTTGGTATCGGCTTGTCTGGCGGGCCGTGCGACCGTGAGCACGATGACGCACGCGTACTATCCGCCTGCGCTCAACGGTTTCACCGTGCCGATCTTCGGCATGCTCGCCGTGCGCTACATCATGAACGGCGGATACAGCAATGCCGCGCTCGGCGTAATGTGGATGGCGGTACTCGGCTACATCCTGCTGTTCGTCGACAAACAAGCGCGCGCGATCACGACGCAGATCCGCCTGCGCGTCGAGAACGAGGAGCTCGTCGAGGAGTTGCGCCGCCAGAACGCCATTGCCGAGCAGGCGCGCATTGCCGCCGAAGAAGCAAGCCGTGCGAAGTCGCGCTTCTTCGCGGCGGCGAATCACGATCTGCGTCAGCCGCTGCATTCGCTCGGCTTGTTCGCAACCGCGCTGCGAAACGGCTCGCAAGGCCGCGCCGGCCTCAAGCTCGTCGATCAGATCTTGGCATGCACCGATTCGCTCGAGCGGCTGTTCGACAACCTGCTCGATATCTCGCGTCTGGATGCAGGACAGGTGGCGGTCAAGCGCACGATCGTACCGCTCAACGACATTCTGTCGCGCTTGCGGAGCATGTTCGCAAGCCCCGCGCAAGAGAAGAACCTGCAGTTGCGCCTGCGCCCGACGCCGCTGCACGTCAACACCGATTCGACGTTGCTGCTTAGAGTGTTGTCGAACCTCGTTTCGAATGCGTTGCGATACACCGAAAAAGGCGGGATCGTCGTCGGTTGCCGGCGTCGAGGCGACAAGGTGCGCATCGAGGTGTGGGATACCGGCATGGGCATCCCCGAGGAGCACCAGGAACGGATCTTCGAGGAGTTCTACCAGCTCAACAATCCGGAACGCGACCGCACTCGCGGCCTCGGCCTCGGCCTAGCGACCGTCCGCCGCATCGCGCAATTGCTGGATCACCCCGTATGCGTGCGATCCCGCGTCGGCAAGGGCTCGTGTTTCTCGATCGAAGTGCCGCTCGCGGATCCGGCACAGATGCCGGTCGCCACGACAACGGTCGAACAGAAAGTGCCGAATCTGCTCGGCGGAAAATTCATCGTCGTCATCGACGACGAGGCCTCGGTGCGACTCGGCATGCAAAGCCTGCTCGAGAGTTGGGGATGCAAGTGCTTGACGGCTTCGAATGCCGCAGAAGCGCTCGCCAACATGGACGGCCGCACCCCGGACTTCATCATCGCCGACTTGCGTTTGCGCGGCGAAGACACCGGCATCGAAGCGATCAAGACATTGCGCGCCGAGCTTGGCGAGAACATCCCCGCAGTGCTCGTTTCGGGCGATACGGCGACGGAACAGCTACGCAAGGTCAGCGCTGCGGGACTCACGTTGATGCACAAGCCGCTCAAAGCCGTGCGCTTGCGCGCGCTACTCAATCACGAATTCGCCAAGGCGCTCGGGGCGGTGAGCAGGGAAGGCGCGGCGTAAAAAAGCGGCTCGGGAACATCCCGGGCCGCAGACTACAGGCGACAGGCAACAGTATTCAGCTCCGCTGGGGCACTGGGCTCTGGCTAGAAAAAAGGCCTCGAGCGAATACCCGTGCGTCCGCTTCCTCAAAAGGTGTCGATTACTTGCGCGTTCAAGCTCGCCTGTGACGTCGCACCGTAGCCGTTCGACCCAGCGCACAGAACTCAGAGCCCGATCGCAGTTCTCAATTCTCAATTTGCTCGGTTAGGCTTCGCCCTCTCGAGCAGCAAGTCTCTTGTCACGAGTCACGACCGCATGCAGTCGAAGTCCCCTGGCGTTCGCCTACAAAAAGCCATGGCCGAGGCCGGCATTGGCGCGCGACGCGATTGCGAGCAGATGATCTTGGACGGACGCGTCAAGGTGAACGGCCGCGTCGTGAAGGAGCTGCCGTGTTTCATCGATCCGGCGCGCGATGTCGTCGAGCTCGACGGCACAATCGTCGATCTGCCCGAAATGCTCCAAGAACGACCTGCCCGCGCGCCCGTCTACTATTTGATCAACAAGCCGAAAGGCGTGATCACGACGACGCGCGACCCCCAGGGTCGCCGCAACGTACTCGATCTGCTACCGCCGAAAGTCCGCCAACAGGAACGGCTCTATCCGGTCGGCCGCCTCGATGCAGATTCCACCGGGCTCCTGCTGCTCACGAACGACGGCGATCTCGCGTTTCGTCTCACGCATCCGAAGTTCGGGGTCACGAAGGAATATCGAGTGAGCTGCAC
>DATCLP010000054.1:0-3590 GCA_036563855.1 Steroidobacteraceae bacterium
CCCTTGATCTGCTTGATCCGCGTGGAATACCACTTCGCATCTTTCTTGAGGTGCGCCTTGATGGCATTGAACAACGCCACTTCCTCGTCGTTCGACGGATTGGCGATCACGCTCGGATCGGACTCGGCGCGCGTGCCGAGATGCAGCAACAACGTC
This sequence comes from Steroidobacteraceae bacterium, assembly GCA_036563855.1. GTDB lineage: Bacteria > Pseudomonadota > Gammaproteobacteria > Steroidobacterales > Steroidobacteraceae > Steroidobacter. Next base: position 157 of record DATCLP010000054.1, read on the forward strand.
GCATCGCCGCCGTCGTCGAGGATCATGTTCGAATAGCCGCCGTCCGGCCATTCGAAGATTCGGTGCGTGAACTCCCAATACTCGTCGAGCGACTCGCCCTTGTAGGCGAACACAGGCGTACCGCGCACGGCGATCGCGGCGGCAGCGTGATCCTGCGTCGAAAATACGTTGCAAGAAGCCCAGCGCACCTGAGCGCCGAGTGCTTGCAGCGTCTCGATCAGCACGGCGGTCTGAATCGTCATGTGGAGGGATCCGCTGATCCGGGCGCCCTTCAGCGGCTGTGACTTCGCATACTCCTCGCGGATCGCCATCAGACCCGGCATTTCGGTCTCGGCGATCTGAATCTCTTTTCGGCCCCACTCGGCCAGCGCCAAATCGGCAACGCGAAAGTCGTTCGAAGTTGGCTGTGCAACTGCGTTCATCGTCCTAACTCCCAAAATGTGGAATGGGCGCCGTTGCCGTCGAAGGCTGCGCACCGAGCCTGACAGAGTGATGGGAAGGAGGATCCTCCCTTACGCTGCTGCAGCGCCCCTCGGTGCGCGGTGAGGAGCGAATAGTAACTGCTTGGGCATCTCGGCCCAAGCAAGACTGTAGGCTGTAGGCCGGAGGCTGGAGGAAGGAAAGAGCGCTAGCGCGCATTCTGGACCGCAGGATGAAGGCGGCACGCACGGCGTCTGCCCAGCGCCGAAAACCCAGACCGTAAGCCAGCCCCACCTACAGTCTAGAGCCTACAGCCTATAGCCGCCGCGCCTGGGGCGCGGCTATGCGTTCGCCGCGCGCTTCACGCCCGCATCGGCGGCGAGGGCCTCTGCCTTGTCGGTCTTCTCCCAGGTGAATTCGGGCTCGCTGCGGCCGAAGTGCCCGTAGGCGGCCGTCTTGCGATAGATCGGGCGCAGGAGGTCGAGCATCTGGATGATGCCCTTCGGGCGCAAATCGAAGTGCTTCTCAACGAGCTCTTCGAGCTTCTCGTCGGAGACCTTACCCGTGCCGAAGGTCGTCACCATGATGCTCGTCGGCCTCGCAATACCGATTGCGTAGGACACCTGTACCTGCGCCTTCGTGGCGAGTCCTGCGGCGACGATGTTCTTCGCGACATAACGCGCGGCATAAGCTGCCGAGCGGTCGACCTTGGAAGGGTCCTTACCCGAGAAGGCGCCGCCGCCGTGCGGAGCAGCCCCGCCATACGTGTCGACGATGATCTTCCGCCCGGTCAGGCCGCAGTCGCCCTGCGGTCCGCCGATAACGAACCGCCCCGTCGGATTGACTAGATAGTTCACTTTCTTGCCGATCATCTCTTTCGGGAGCACCGGCTTGATGATCTCTTCGATCACCGCTTCCGACAGCTTGGCGTGCTCGATGTCGGGATGATGCTGCGTGGACAGTACGACCGTGTCGATCTCCTTCGGCTTGCCGTCCACGTAGCGCACCGTGACTTGAGACTTCGCGTCCGGCCGCAGCCACGGAAGCTTGCCGGACTTGCGAAGTTGCGCCTGCCGCTCGACCAGCCGATGCGCGAGATAGATCGGCAGCGGCATCAACTCGGGCGTTTCGTCGCATGCATAGCCGAACATGAGGCCTTGGTCGCCTGCGCCTTGATCCAGATCCAGACCGCGCCCCTCGTCGACGCCCTGCGCAATGTCGGGCGACTGCTTGTCGTAGGCCACGAGCACCGCACATCCCTTGTAGTCGATACCGTACTCCGTGTTGTCGTAACCGATCTCCCGGATCGTTTCGCGGGCAACGGTTTGATAGTCGACGATGGCGTTCGAGGTGATCTCGCCTGCGAGCACGACGAGCCCCGTGTTGCACAGCGTTTCCGCGGCCACGCGCGAGTATTTGTCTTGCGCGAGGATCGCATCGAGGATCGCATCCGAGATCTGATCCGCGACCTTGTCCGGATGGCCTTCGGAAACGGACTCGGAGGTAAACAAGAAGCTGCTGCTCATGGGTGCGCGGTCCTACTTCAATTGAGTCTCTAAGGATACGGCGTCAAGAAGATCCGGTGTTAATGGGTCGCAAGGGTCAGCCGTCGGCCGAAAGCGGCCTCGAAGCGCTGCTCGAACTGCGTTTTCGTGAAGCGATGGTTCTGAGTGCCGCGCGACTCGATCTTGATGGCGCCGAGGAGCGATGCGATGCGTCCCGTCGTTTCCCAATCGAGCCCGTGCAACAACCCATGGATCAGGCCGGCGCGGTACGCATCGCCGCAGCCGGTCGGGTCCACGACAGCGGTCGCAGGTGCGCAAGGAATGACGTATTCGCGGCCGTCCGCATAAATGACCGAGCCTTGCGCACCGCGCGTGACGATGAGCGCTTGGACTTGGGAAGCCACTTCTTGCGCCGACAGCTTCGTCTTCTCCTGAACGAGCTGCCATTCGTAGTCGTTGAACGCTACCCACGTTGCTTGCTTGATGAAGGCCTTGAGCTCGTCGCCGCTGAACATCGGCAACCCTTGTCCGGGATCGAAAATGAACGGAATGCCCGCGGCGGCGAACTGCGCTGCATGCTGCAGCATGCCATCGCGGCCGTCAGGAGCAACGATGCCGATCCCAATCGGCGCGCTCCGGGCGTCGCTCACTTGATTGAGGTGCGAGAGCTGCATTGCGCCGGGATGAAAGGCCGTGATCTGGTTGTCGTCGAGATCCGTCGTGATGAACGCCTGCGCGGTGTGCTCGGTGTCCACGACGCGTACGAAGTCCAGCGGCACACCCACCTTTTTCAACCACTCGGCATAGGTACCGAAGTCTCGGCCGACGGTCGCCATCGGATAACCCACGTCGCCGAGAAGAGTGAGGTTGTAAGCGATATTGCCCGCACAACCGCCGAATTCGCGGCGCATGTGCGGTACGAGGAACGAGACGTTCAAGATGTGGATCCGGTCGGGAAGAATGTGATTCTTGAAACGGTCCTGAAACACCATGATGGTGTCGAAGGCGATGGATCCGCAGATGAGCGCCGCTTTGCCTTGACTCTGAGTCATATTTTGTCGTCGAAGTATCCTTCAATCCCCGCCGTACGGCGGATTCATCGCGCTGCCGAATCGCGGCGCCGTGCCACTACGAACGTCTCGTCGTTGAACCACAATCCGCCATGCCGATGCAGTACTTCCTGCGTCGCAGACCGATATACCTGATCGGGGACGGCGGCGAGACGCTCATCCTCGATTTGCGCGACGTACGTCGCCGCATTCCACGCCGCGAACAGCGTCGAAGTTCCGATGCGATCGCCGATCTCCGACGGTAGCGTGTGCATCCTATAACGGAAGATGGCCTGCTCGTCCGGGAGATTCATGAATTCGTACTCGTCTGCATCGGCGCCGAGTTTCTTATGCAGCTCGGCAATCAACTCATGCCGGTCTATTTGGAACGGATTCTCGCCCGGCCAGATCTTTTGCACGATTTCCAAGCCCGGATCGTCGCCGTGGGATTGTATGACAA
>DATCLP010000055.1:0-5105 GCA_036563855.1 Steroidobacteraceae bacterium
GCTCAAGCACTTCGAACGCGGCGTACAGCTCACGCGCGCCTGTCAGACGGCGCTGAAGCAGGCCGAGCAGAAGGTCGAAATCCTGATGCGCAAGAGCGGCACCGGCGACTTCGAGACTGCGCCTTTCGCAGCGAACGAAGATCCAGACGCGTGACGACGTCAGCCTACGAGTCTTTCGCCAGCCAGCTCGCGAGCTGGCAATCGCGCATTGAAGCCGAGCTCGATGCCCGCCTGCCCCCGGCGAACGCAAAGCCGGAACGTCTTCATGAAGCGCTGCGCTATAGCGTGCTCGGCGGCGGAAAACGCGTACGCCCTGTGCTGGTGTATGCGACGGCACGCGCTCTAGGTCTCCCCGAATCGCTCGTCGACGGCGCGGCCTGCGCTGTCGAGTTCATTCACGCGTATTCCCTCGTGCACGACGATCTGCCCGCGATGGACAACGACGACCTGCGCCGCGGAAAGCCGACGTGCCACAAAGCCTTCGACGAAGCTACGGCGATTCTCGTCGGCGATTCATTGCAGGTGTTGGCGTTTCAAGTGCTTGCAAACGGACCCGGATTGCCGCCCGAGCCGCACGTGCGACTCAGATTGGTCGAGCTGTTGGCCAAGAGCAGCGGGACCTCCGGCATGGCGGGCGGTCAGGCGCTCGACCTCGCCGCAAACGGGCAAAAGCTGTCTCTCGAAGCCGTCGAAGAAATGCACAGCCGCAAGACCGGCGCGCTGATCCACGCGAGCGTGATGATGGCGGCGGCCTGTGCCCCGAACATTTCGCCGCAGATCCACGAGGCATTGAATCGTTACGCGCTCGATCTCGGGCTGGCGTTCCAAATTCAGGACGATCTATTGGACATCGAAGGCGATGAGACCGTGATCGGCAAGCCGATCCGATCGGACATCAAGCTGGCCAAACCCACCTATCCCGCAGTCGCCGGCGTTGACGCCGCTCGCGATCGCCTGCATCAGCTCCATGCACACGCGTTGAAGGCCATCGAAATCCTCGGCCCGAATGCCGCGCCGCTCGTGGCCGTGTCGGAGTGGTTGGTGCTCCGAAAGCATTAGGCTGAAGGCTGTAGACTGAAGGAAGCCGCGCGCTTTCGCGCGGCTCTCTAACCAGAACCCAGCGCCCAGAGCCCAGTACGCCACGCCCCGAGGCCCACTGTAGCCTGTCGCCTGTAGCCTGTAGCCTCTGTAGACTGCGCTCCAAGATGACGAACGCGTACCCGCTGCTCTCCACGCTCGACACGCCCGCGGATTTGCGAGCAGTGCCGGCCAATGTCCTGCCCCAGGTCGCGTCGGAATTGCGTCAGTACCTCATCGACACGGTCAGTCAAATGGGCGGCCACTTTGCGGCAGGGCTCGGGACCGTCGAGCTCACGATCGCTCTCCACTATGTCTTCGATACTCCGCACGACCGACTCGTGTGGGACGTCGGCCACCAGGCGTATCCCCACAAAGTCCTGACTGGACGGCGCGATCGTTTGCGGACGATCAAGATGAAGGACGGACTTGCGCCCTTTCCTTCGCGCAGCGAGAGCCCTTACGACACTTTCGGCGTCGGCCATTCGAGCACGTCGATCAGCGCCGCGCTCGGCATGGCCATCGCCGCCGAACGCGCTGGAGAGAAACGTCGGGTGGTTGCGGTAATCGGCGACGGCGCGCTGAGCGCCGGGATGGCGTTCGAAGCGTTGAACCACGCCGGCAGCCTGGACGTGAACCTGCTCGTCATCCTGAACGACAACGACATGTCCATTTCGGAGAACGTCGGTGCGTTCTCCAATTACTTTGCGCGCGTGCTGTCCGGAAAGCTGTATGCGACGTTGCGCGAGGGCGGCAAAAAGGTCTTACGGCGAATGCCCACGGTGTGGGAGCTCGCGCGACGGTCCGAAGAGCACATGAAGGGCATGGTCCTGCCCGGGACCATCTTCGAAGAAATGGGCTTCAACTACATCGGTCCCGTCGACGGTCACGACCTCAGCGCGCTCATCGCAACGCTGAGAAATCTTCGCGACTTGAAAGGCCCGCAGTTCCTGCACGTGATCACGCGCAAGGGCAAAGGTTACGCGCCTGCCGAAGCAGATCCCATCAAGTGGCACGGACCCGGCCCGTTCGACGCCAAGAGCGGTGTCATCTTCAAGGAGAAGGCGACCGGCCCGAGTTACTCGCAGGTCTTCGGACAGTGGCTTTGCGACGTTGCAGAACGCGATCCGAAAGTGGTCGGCATCACGCCCGCCATGCGCGAAGGCTCCGGAATGGTCGAGTTCTCGAAGCGCTTCCCGGATCGTTACTTCGACGTCGCCATCGCCGAGCAGCACGCCGTCACGTTCGCGGCGGGACTTGCCTGCGAAGGCATGAAGCCCGTCGTCGCGATCTACTCGACGTTCCTGCAGCGCGCTTACGACCAACTCATCCATGACGTCGCGCTCCAGAAGCTGCCGGTGACGTTCGCGATCGACCGCGCGGGGCTGGTCGGCGGCGACGGCGCAACTCACCAGGGCAGCTACGACCTCTCTTACCTGCGCTGCATTCCCAATCTGATCATCATGGCGCCGGCCGACGAGAACGAGTGCCGCCAGATGCTCTACACCGGCCTTCAGTCTCAGATGCCCGCCGCGATTCGGTACCCGCGCGGCCAGGGCCCGGGCGTTCCGATCGAGAAAGAAATGAAGGCGTTGCCGATCGGCAAGCTCCAGCAACGGCGTGCGGGCCGAAGCGGACTTGCGATCGTGGCAGTCGGAACGATGGTCGCTGCTTGCGAACGCATCGCCGAGCGACTCGATGCGACGCTGATCAATTTGCGCTTCATCAAGCCGCTCGATGAAGCCGCCCTGCTCGAAATGGCTGCGGCGCATCGGGCGCTGATCACAGTAGAAGAGAATGCGGTCGCAGGCGGCGCAGGCAGCGCAGTGGTCGAGTGTCTCGCGGCGCATGGACATTTCTTGCCGACGTTGCAACTCGGCATCCCCGATCGCTTCATCGAACACGGCTCGCGCGAAGATTGTCTGGCGATGGCCGGGCTCGACACGGCCTCGATCGAAAGCGCGATCTTGCGATGGTGGAAACTGCCAGCGCGCGCCGTATCTTGATTCGGCCGTAAGTCGCGCGGTCGACTCGACTCTGCTCGAAAACATGTTCTCGTACATCGACCCTAACGTCCGCGCGCGGCTGATCGAAGAAGGCAAGCTCGTACGCATCGATGCGCGCGGCCAACTTCTGTCTCCCGAAGCCGCAAGCGAGCACAAGCCGATCCTCAACGTCCTCGGACCGATTCCGTTGCCGATCAATATCGGCGGCCAGCCGACGACTTTTCAGTGGTACGCATTCGTGCGGCAAACGGAATTGCAGGAAGCGAATCGGCTCGCGGACCTGCTGCGCGGACGCGGAGAACAACACCTGTTCTCGGCGCTCTCGAGCCACATGTCCGTCAACAGCGCGCTCGTGCTGGGCGACTTCGGCAGCCACCCGAATCCGCTGGTACGCGTTCACTCCTGTTGCTTGACCGGCGATGTGTTCGGCTCGAAGCGCTGCGAATGCGGGCCGCAGCTCGATCGTGCCTTCCAACGCATCGAGCAAGAAGGCAGCGGCGCGGTGATCTACATGAGCGGTCACGAAGGCAGAGGGATCGGTCTATGGGCCAAGGCGGTCACGTACATGCTTCAGGACAGCGGCGAAGACACCTATCAGGCGAATCGCTCGCTCGGGCTTCCCGACGACAGCCGCGATTTCGGCGATGCCGCTGCGATGCTGCTCTATCTACGCGGCGATCGACCGATCCGCCTGATGAGCAACAATCCCATCAAGCAAGCTCACCTCGAAGCCGGCGGTCTGCACCACATTCAACGCGAGAAGCACGTCACCGGCGTGAACCCCGCGAATCGGCGTTATCTGGACGCCAAGCGCGGCTGGGGACACAGGATCGATCCGGAAGATTTGAAGAACGCGGAGGAGATTTAGAGAAGGACGCAGGGCTTGGGGCACGAGGCTCGGGGCCAGAGAGAGGCGCCCGTTCTGATCGACACGATTCCCAAGCCCCAGGCCCAAGCCCCGAGCCTTAGCTGGGATTCTGGAGCCGACTAATCAGATTCCGCAGAAACACTTTGTTGAAGCGCAGCTGACACGAGGCTGACGACTGCTCGAGCAGTGTCGAGCTGACTTTCATGAGCGTGACGTTCGTGAGTGCCGTGATCGTCGCCTGCCGCTTGGCGCCGCGCACATAACTGGTCTCGCCGAAACAATCGCCGGCTTCGAGCTCGCCGACCGGATTGCCGTTGCGCATGACGGCGACCGACCCGGAGACGATCACGTAGAAGCGATCGTCCATCTCGCCTTCTTTGACGATTTCGTCGCCTGGCTCGTAGTCCTGCCACGTGCTCGCACGCAGCACTTCGAGGATCTCCGACTGCGAGAAATCGTGAAAGAACTTGAGCGTGCGCAGGATCGAGAACTGCTCCTGACGATCGATCTTGGAGGCACCTTCGCGCAGTGCTTGATGCACGCGTGTGAGATCGGCCGCCAGCTCCAAGCCGTTGCGATAGCGCTTTGCCGGATCCTTCTGCAACGCCTTCGCAACCGTATCTTCCAGGAGCTCTGGAATCTCTGGACGCAGCGTGTGAATCGGCTGCGGCGTCGCGTAGACGATCTGATGCAGGAGCTTAGAGAGATTGCCGCCGCGGAACGGCCGGAATCCGGTGAGCAGCTCGTACATCACCGCACCGAGGGAATACAGGTCCGACCGGTTCGTGATCTCGAGCGATTGAACCTGCTCGGGCGACATGTATGACGGGCTGCCGGCGATACCCTCGATGCGCGAAATCTCCGAGTCGGCAACGAGCGCAATCCCGAAGTCGATGATCCGCACATCGTTCGCCTGGGTCAGCATGATGTTCGAAGGTTTGATGTCGCGATGGATCACACCGCGGCTGTGCGCGTAATGCAGCGCCTTCGCGCACTTGTACATGATCTCGACGACGTCATCGACCGGTAGCAAGTTGTCAGGCTTGCAATAGGCCGAGAGCGTGCGCGCACCATGTACGTGCTCGGTGACGATGTAGTAATGACCGTCCTCTTCGCCTGCATCGAAAATGGGCAGGATGTTGGGATGCTGGAGC
>DATCLP010000056.1:0-6364 GCA_036563855.1 Steroidobacteraceae bacterium
GTTCGGAGCGCTGAGCGTCGCATCTGGACTGACGGTCGCGCAGACGATTGCGCTGAGTCTGCTGATGTTCACGGGCGGTTCGCAGTTTGCGTTTATCGGCGTGGTCGGAGGCGGCGGAACGGGGTCCGCTGCGTTCGGAGCTGCTGCGCTACTCGGTGTGCGCAACGCGGTGTACGGCATGCAGATGAATCGCATGCTGAAGCTGCGAGGCTGGCACAAGGCAGCGGCTGCGCATGTGACGATCGATGAGTCCACTGCAACGGCCGCCGGACAGACTGAGCTCGACGAACAGCGTCGCGGCTTTTGGGCGGCAGGCGTCGGGATTTTCCTCTTGTGGAACTTGTTCACGGCGATCGGTGCGATTCTCGGCGATGCATTGGGCGACCCTCGAAAGTGGGGACTCGATGGCGCTGCGGTCGCGGCGTTTCTCGGACTATTGTGGCCGCGACTGAGCGCGCGCGAGCCGGTTGCGCTGGCGGTCGCGTGCGCTCTCGTCACTGTGCTCGTTATTCCGGTCGTGCCGCCCGGTGTGCCGATCCTGATTGCGGCGTTCGTCGCGGCAGTGTGGGGGTGGTTCAGCCGCGGTCCTGAGCGAGAGGGACTCGAGCCGGATATCGATCCGGCGAAGTACGAGGATGCAGCGCACGATCGCGAGCGCAGCGTAGAAAAGAGTGGAGGGCAGGCGTGATGTCCTGGTCGCTTTGGACGTGGATTCTGCTCGCGAGCGTCGTCGCATACGCGACGAAGGCGGTCGGTTACCTCGTACCGCCACGATGGCTCGAGAACGAGCACATGACCCGCATCGCGGGCACGCTCACGATTGGACTGCTCGCATCGCTCACAGCCATGAATGCATTCAGCGCGGGCCAAGCGCTTGTTTTCGATGCGCGCTTTGGCGCATTGATCGCTGCGGCCGTCGCGCTCTTGTTGCGGGTATCGTTTCTCGGCGTCGTAATCATTGGCGCGGCCGCAGCGGCGGGATTAAGGCTCGTCGCAGGCTGAAGGTAAAGAAGCTCGCGCCGCCTGCGCTTTCGTTGCAGCGGCAATCAGAATTAGAGGCGGCGAGAGCGATAGCGTGCCGGTGAGGGATGCACCCATTCGCCTCTCCTTGGGGCTGAAGTTTCCCCACTAGTGGTGCTTTGAGATCAGCAACTTAAGAGATAAGCTGCGGTAAAAACTGCGCGTGCATGGTGAGTTTTTGGCGTCCTTTTGGTTACCACACTAAAAGGGAGCCGGCCCAACCATGCACGCACGCGGGATTCTGCAGAAGTGCTTCGCTGATGTCTTCTTGAAGATGCACGCCGCTCGGGTGCGGGTGCTGATGAACGCAGTGCTGGCGCTACTGCGGTGCCGGCGGCTCGTGCTCATCGAGCTCGCACGGGCGTGGCCCGGTGCGCAGAAAGTTCGAGCGCCGCTGAAGCAGTTAGATCGGCTGCTCAGCAACCCCCATCTACACGCTGAGCTGAAACTGCTGTATGAGCGGATCATTCGCTTGAGCGTGCGCAGCGACGAGCCGGTCATCGTTGTGGATTGGTCGGTGCTCAAGCCGGATGAGAGCTGGCACCTGTTGCGTGCGGCGTTGGCAGTGGGCGGTCGCGCACTGACACTGTACGAGGAGATCCATCCGCAACGCAGAGCGCAATCGCCCAAGGTTCATCGGGCATTTCTCAGACGCCTACACGCGCTGCTGCCTCGGCACTGCTGTCCGATCATCGTGACCGATGCCGGTTTTCGCTGTCCGTGGTTCGCCGAAGTGGAAGCGCTCGGCTGGCGTTGGGTGGGTCGGGTACGCAATCAGGTGTGCGTCAGAATGGGCGAGCATCAGCCCTGGCGGCTGACTTCGTTGCTGCTGAAGGGCTCGCAGAAGTTGCAGTGCTTTGGTGCGGTCGAGTTGGCTCGAAATTGGTCCTTGCACTGTCAGTTGCTGCGCTATCGCCAGGATCTGCAGGGGCGCAAACACCGCACTGCGCGCGGCTTGATCTGTCGCAAGAACGATTCACGAGCCATCGCGCGCAGTCACCGTGAGCCGTGGCTGCTAGCCTACTGCAATGCGCTACAGGATGCTGAGCCGATGCACATCGTCAACCTCTACCGCAAGCGCATGCAGATCGAGCAGAGCTTCCGTGATCTGAAGTCCGCGCGTCATGGCTGCGCATTTCGCTACAGCCTGACGCGCAAGGGGCCGCGTCTAGCCGTGCTGTTGCTCCTGCATGCTTTGGCGAGTCTGCTCGCCTGGCTGCAAGGCTGTGCGCTCTGGTGTGAGCGGCACACCGCTCACTGCACGATCCGCGCGAACACTAAGCGCGCGTGCTACTCACTCGTGCGCATCGGTTGGGAGAGCTTGCGAAACACACCTGTGGTCTCCCCGCTCCTGCACCGCTTCAGTAGCCACCACCTACCCCCTTGGCTCTCGTCCCAGCTTCAAGGAGGCTGCTAAATTTGTGGGGAAACTTCAGCTCCTTGGGGAGAGGCAGCGAGAGCAGATGCGTCGCGGTGAGGGGATGCGCTAGCAAGCCTTCTTAGCCCCCGAGTTGCTTCAGCAGATCGCTCAGAACACCCTCGAGGTTGGTCAAGACGTCTGTGTTCCAGTAGCGCACGACGCGGAAGCCGCGCTCGGAGAGCGCGGCGGTTCGTCGCTCATCGTAATCTCGCCGCTCCGCGTGCTGTCCGCCGTCGATCTCGACGATGAGCTTGCGCTCGATACAGACGAAGTCCGCGATATATTCGCCTAGCCAGACTTGGCGTCGAAACTTGAGACCGCCAAAGTTGCGGTTGCGGACTGCCTGCCAGAATTTGCGTTCCGCGTCGGTCTGATTCTTGCGGAGTGCTCGCGCGCGGCCAGTTGGGTTGTCCATGGAAATAGATTGCGCAATCCGCTGCGCTACTAGTGCGCGAATTTCCGGTGACCTGAGGAGAAATATGTGCGAAGTGCTCGCCCTGCGAGCATCCCCTCACCACCGCGCTTCGCTCTTCCCCTCACCGCGACGCGTTCGCTCTCGCTGCCTCTCCCCAGGGAGAGGCGATTTGGATCGGCCGTCGCGGAAGGGGGTAAGTTCCCGCGACGGCCTGACTGCCTTTTGAGCAACCGAACAGCAGCGTTGGCGCCGCCGCTGCTCGCACCGCACGTCGGAACTGAACCAAGTCGGTGCGTATCTCAGCCTAATTTGGTACTGGTGCTTTAGTCAATAATGGAGTTAAATGCGCCCGGATTGCGGCGCGACCCGCCTCGCCCATGGCCGCAATCGTGTCGGAATAGCTACAAACTCAGGACGTGCGATCAGGGGAGGCGCCCATGGCTGTGGGCGTGCATCGTTGTCGATTTCTCCGCTATTGGTGGAGAGGTCAACGAGCGCATGAGCCGGCTGTGGACGGTGGCACGTCCGTCGACTCACCGGGAGTACACATGAAGCTGAAGTTCGTTGTCGGCACTTTGCTGGGCGCGAGCGCAGGGGGCCTTTTCCTCAATGCACATGCGCAAGAGGCCTTCGTGCTCGAGGAAATCATTGTGACTGCGCAAAAGCGCGCGGAGAACATCCAAGACGTGCCGATTGCCGTGTCCGCACTATCGGGAGACGCGCTCGAAGAGCAGCGGCTCGATGGCGCGTACGACCTGCAAAACGCCATCCCCAATCTAGTCTTCTCCGGCGGTACCGGTTCGACACCGAACTTCAACATTCGCGGCGTCGGCTCAGCCAACGGTATCGGCTCGACAGGCGACACCGGCGTGCTCCCGCATCACAACAACGTGCCGTTGACCGTGAGCCGCATCGGCGTCGCCGATTTCTATGACATCGAGCGCGTGGAGGTGCTGCGCGGACCGCAGGGCACGCTCTATGGGCGCAATGCGACGGGCGGCGTGATCAATGTCATCACTGCGAAGCCTGATACGTCGAAGTTCAGCGCATCGACGGCGGTCGAGATCGCGGACTACGACACACGCAAATTCAAGGGCCACGTCAACATTCCGATGGGTGGGATGTTCGGCCTGCGTCTTGCGGGCAACTATCTGGAACGCGACGGTTATACCGAGAACATCGCGACGGGCAACGACATCGACTCGCGCGACTTGTGGTCCGCGCGTGCGACGGTCGCGTTCGAGCCCACCGACAATTTCCGCGCCTATGTGCTGTACGAACGCTTCGAAGAGGACGACTCGCGTAGCGGCGGTGCGAAGACGCTGTGCATCAAGGATCCGGGTCCGGACATGGTCGGCTCGACGCCGGTCAATAACACGACGGCGAAGAACTATCTGAGCCGCGGATGCTTGCAAGGCTCGATCTATCAGCCCGCTGCGTTCGGTACGGTCAACAGCGTCGCGACATTCGGCGGCATGTTCTCGAACCTCCTCGGCCTGACGACGGGCGATACGTTCGCCGGTCAGACGGCCGATCCGGATTTGCGCCGCAGCTCGGCGTATCGCGATCCTTCGTACGAAGCGACCAACGAGCTCATCGAGCTCGAAGCCCAATGGGATATCGTCGATGGCTTGACGCTCTCGTTCCTGGCCTCGTACACGAGCGATGAAGCCATGGCGGCAGGCGGCAGCCAGGAGTCGGAAATCGGCTTCAACGATACTGCGATCACGCCGGGCGGGGTGTTCGTCGATCCTCAGGGCGGTCCGGGCACCGGTGTTCGCACGCTTACGTACTCGACGAACGACGATATTCAGCGCACGGGTGAGCTGCGGCTGCAGTCGAGCTTCGACGGTGCCGTCAATTTCAACGTCGGCGTGTTCGCGCTCAATCTGGATCGCTACACGACCACGTTCACGTCGACGAATGCCACGAATGCCTTCCATCTTGCGTCAGGCAATGTGGCCTACTACGACCCCACACCCGGCATCCCCGTGAGCGGTCTCGGCCACAACTACTTCTTCGTCAAGACGCCGTATGAGCTGGAATCGCAGGCGGTCTTCGGCGAGTTGTATTGGCGGTTGACGGACACGCTCAAACTGACCGTGGGCTTGCGCTATACGGAAGACGAGAAGAGCCGTGTGTACTACCCGGTCACTCTGCTCCAGCCGGTGGGTGCGGGCGGCGTCGTCGGTGCGCCGGGCTGGAACGAGTCCAGCATTGTTGCCGAGAAGATCGAATCGAACGATACGACCGGCCGTGTGACGCTCGACTGGAAGGTGACCGACGATTCGCTTCTTTATCTGACGTTGGGTCGCGGTTACAAGGCAGGCGGGTTCAATACGCCCACGACGCAAGGCTCGTCGCCTCCGTACGATGCGGAGAAGGTCGATGCGATCGAGATCGGCACCAAGAACATCTTCTTGGACGGTCGCGTCGTGTTGAACGCCACTGCGTTCATGTACGACTATCAGGACTATCAGTTCAGCAAGCTGGACGGCTTCGCGAGCCTCGTCGACAACCTCGATGCGGACGTTCGAGGCGTCGAGATCGAAGCGGTGTGGTCGCCAATCGATGCGCTGCGTTTGAACGCGCAGATCGGCTACCTCGACACGGAGATCAAGAAGGGTAGCTCGATCGATCCGTTCGATCGCACCCAAGGCGATCCGACGCTGCACTACGCGAAGGCGCTGGAAGGCGGCTGCGTCGTCAATCGCGCTGCGCTCGAGAACGTGATTGCGGCCATCAATGCAGGCACGCTCCCTGCGTCGGCGCTGGCACCGCTTCCGAACGCAGGCTTGTGTGCGTCGGCTGCGTTGAATGCGACGTTCGGGCTCAACCCGAGCGCAGGCGTGCCGGTGAACCTCAAAGGCAATCAGCTACCGGGTGCGCCTGAATGGACGTTGTCGGTCGGCGCGCAATACACGCTCGCGCTAGGCGGCAATTGGGATGCGACGTTCCGCGCTGATTATTATCGGCAAGCGAAGTCGTATGCCTCGCACTTCAACACGCCCGACTACGAGATCAGAAGCTGGGACAACTACAACGCCAGCGTGATCTTCAGCAATTCGGCGTGGGATCTCGACGTGCAGATCTATGGCAAGAACCTTGCCGATGACGACGTGATCGTCGGGCTGACGGTGCAATCCGAGCAGCTCGGCCTCACGCGCGGCGTGCAACTGCTCGAGCCGCGCCTGATCGGCGTGGCGATCTCCAAGCGCTGGTAAGCGCAGTAACGATCGAGCGTATGGCGCCCGCAGCGAGAGCTGCGGGCGCTTTTTTTAAGGCTACAGGCTACAGGCTACAGGCGACAGGCAACGGGCGACAGGCAACGGGCGACAGGCTACAGGCGACAGGCAGCGGGCGCGCTTGAAAGCGCGTCGAGTCCACCTCTCCTTTGGGGGGGCCAAGGAGAGGCAAGGTTGGCGCGCAGTGCGCGAGCTCTCCTCTCCCGGGTTGGAGAGGTCGCAGAGCGGAGCGTGCGGGTGAGGGGGCGAAAGAGTAGTTGATAG
>DATCLP010000057.1:0-1646 GCA_036563855.1 Steroidobacteraceae bacterium
TTTCGGACTCGATCGCGGGCATTCGACACGAGGTCGTCAACAACATCATCGATCGCTACATCCCGCCGAAGAGCGTGGAGGAGATGTGGGACATCGATGGATTGGTGGAAGCGCTCGCAAAAGATTTCGCGATTCGCCTCGACATCAAGGATTGGATAGCGAAGGACGAAAACCTGAACGAAGAGGAGTTGCGCAAACGCGTGCTCGCGGAGATCGATCGGGCCTACGAAGCAAAGGTGCAGCAGTACGGAGCGCCGATCGTCCGCTATCTCGAGAAGGCCATCATGCTGCAACAGCTCGACCATCATTGGCGCGAGCACCTGGCGGCGATGGATTACCTCCGCCAAGGCATTCACCTGCGCAGCTACGCACAGAAGAATCCGAAGCAGGAGTACAAGCGCGAGGCCTTCGAGCTTTTCACGTCCATGCTCGACCGCATCAAGCACGACACCGTGTCGCTGCTCTCGCGCATGCAGCTGCGCACCCAGGAAGAGATCGATGCCGAAGAGGCAGAGCGGCAGCGCCGGCTCGCGAAGGCGATGCAGTTCCAGCACGCTACGCCGGAGAATCTCGCAGCGCCGCCGTCTGCAACCGAAGTGGAGGAACAACAACGCATCGCACCGGCCACGCCGTTCGTCCGCGAATCGCGAAAGGTCGGGCGCAACGAACCGTGCCCGTGCGGGTCGGGGAAGAAGTACAAGCATTGTCATGGCGCGTTAGCGCAAGGGCGCTAACGCGCAGGCTGTAGACTGTAGGCTGTAGGTAAGAGCGCGCGGTGCGCGCAATGTCTGACCGTCGCCCGTGGTCCGTAGCCCTTTCTCGCATGTCCCGCGCCCCACGCCCTCTTGACGCGCACGTCGTCGCCGCCGCGCTCTTCGATGCGACCGGTCGCGTGCTGCTGGCACAGCGCCCTCCGGGCAAGCACATGGCCGGCGGCTGGGAATTTCCGGGCGGCAAATGCGAGCCAGGCGAAGAGCGCCTCGAAGCATTGAAGCGCGAGCTGCGCGAAGAAATCGGCGTCGAGTTGATCGAAGCAGAGCCGCTCATCGCATACGACCACGAATTCGCCGATCGCACGATCAGATTGGATTTGTGGTTCGTGCTCGAGTACCGCGGCACGCCGCAGTCGCTCGAGAATCAGAACCTCAAATGGGTGAGGCTCGAAGACATCGAGAATGTCGGGTTGCTCGAAGCGGATACGCCGATGATTGAGCCGCTGCGCAAGCGCGCTCGGCAGCGCGCGCTGTGCAGACAGAAGACTGAAGGCTGAAGGAGATCCGCGGACTGCGCGGAACTTCCCCTCACCCGCACGCTGCGCTCTGCGTGCCTCTCCCAAAGGGAGAGGCCGGATTTTGCGCGCAGTGCGCTTCTACCTTCAGCCTTCAGTCTTCAGCCTTCAGCCTTTCTTGAGCTCACGCTCAAAAAACGCCAACACCATCTCGTAGTAGTGCTTGCCGGTGTCGGGAAAGCGGATCAGCCCGTGTTTGCCGCCCGGATACGTCATCAGCTCGAACTGCCTGCCCAGTGACTGAAGTTTCTGCATCAGCATCGTGCTGTTCGTGAAGAGCACGTTGTCGTCCGCCATACCGTGGACGAGCAATAAGCGGCCCTTGAAGTTGTCGACATACGGCAAGACGGAGCTACGC
>DATCLP010000058.1:0-1595 GCA_036563855.1 Steroidobacteraceae bacterium
CGTCTGCGCGGATGATCGATGCCGATATAGCGAGCCGCGCCGCACGTCTGACGTCCGTTTTCGTCGATGCAGGTGTGAACGCGAGTGAGCTCACATTCGATCCCTCAGACGGCGGCCTCACGCGAAGATACGAAGCTTCCACGACCGGCTTGCACGCCGCCATGGGCGTGCGGCGCAGAATGACCTCGAAATCGGATCTTGGCGTGCGCGTCGAGTTCGACGAAGTGGACGGGCTATCGCTCATCGGCGTTCGGGCGCTCGATTATCGGTGGCGCTTCGGCAAGCATCTTGCGCTGAGCGTGTTTGCCGGTGCGGCGCGATACGATGCTGCGACGGCGGCCTACGGCTATTACGGCGGATTGGGCCTGCAGTGGCGCGACATTGCGCCGGGCTTGCATCTGTCGCTCGATGTTCGTGCGAGCGACAAGATCGCGCGCGACCAGTTGCTGCCCGACGATCCGCAATCGGCGTGGGGCGACATGATCTACCAGATCTATGGTGCGACTCTGTATCTCAGCTACGACTTCTAAGAAGGGTTCATGGGTCTAGGCCGATACTTGCGTCAGCGTATAGCCGTACCGATCGTCGAGCGGCTCACGGCGCACGGGCAGTTGCTGGCGGAAACGCATTTGCGCGAGCTGCTGAGCAAGGCCCCGTACACCGATCCGGGCCGTCTCGAGCCCTACGGTTATCGGAGCTTTTCGCAGAACGACGAGGACGGGATCATCGAGGAGATCTTCCGTCGCATCGGCATCGAGCACCGCACGTTCGTCGAGTTTGGGGTGCAGGATGGAATGGAGAACAACTCGCGCCTGCTGCTGTATCAAGGTTGGCGCGGGTTGTGGATCGAGGCCGATAGCAAAGCGTGCGCTGCTATCCGACGCAATTTTTCCACTGAGCTCGGCGAGGGGCGGCTGCAACTGTTGAACGAATGGGTCACGCCCGCGAACATTGGGGAGCTCATTCGGTCGGCAGGCTTCGAAAATCTCGATCTGCTGAGCATCGACGTCGACGGTCCGGACTATTGGATCTGGGAATCGATCGAGATTCGTCCGCGCGTCGTCGTCATCGAGTACAACGCGAAGTTTCGGCCGCCGACGCGTTGGGTCATGGCGCAAAACACCCAGCGTCGCTGGAATTTCACCGACTATCACGGCGCTTCGCTACAGTCGCTTGCCGATCTGGGCGCCGCGAAGGGCTATCGCCTCGTGGGTTCCTGTCTGGCGGGCGTCAATGCCTTTTTCGTGCGCGACGATCTCGTGCAGGATCGCTTCGCGAAGGGCGATGCGGCCGCTTTCTTCAATCCGCCGCGCTACTACCTGCAGTACTTCATGGCCTGCGGCCATCCGCCGGGACCGTTCGGCCCATACGTGTCGAAGTAGCGCACGCGACCTAAACGCGCTGAAACACGCGGGCGGCTGCGGCCACTGTGGCCTCGACATCCTCTTCCGTGTGAGCGCTCGACACGAATCCGGCCTCGAATGCAGACGGTGCGAGATACACGCCTTCGGCGAGCATGCCGTGGAAGAAACGCTTGAAGCGTTCGACGTCGCACGCCATGACCTCGCGGAAATAGCGGACGGGCGACTTGTCGG
>DATCLP010000059.1:0-3495 GCA_036563855.1 Steroidobacteraceae bacterium
TTCTACGTCGTAGTAGCCGTACACCATGCCGTCGGCGGTCTTCCCGTCCTCTGCAATCTTCAGCTCGAGCTGCATGTCCTTGAAGATATGCTGACTGAAGGTGTAGTTGCCGTAGAACGGCAACCGCACATCGCCGGGCTCGGTCTTGATGACACCGTTCTCGATACGTCCGCGCAGCGAATCGCCGTAGCGCGGCGTACCGTCCGGATTCGTGTCGATGCGGTATGAGCCGAACGGGATCGGCTTACCGGACGAGTCTTGCGGGAACTGATCGATGGACCGATAGAACGTCACGGTGACCTCATCGTCGTTCCGCGGATCGTCCACGCCCGTCACGTCGATGAGAATCATTCCAAGCCCACTGGTGCCGCGCATCTCGTCGGCATTCACTTCGAAGATGCCGTTGGTGCGCCACCCATACGTGCATCCGAGCAAGCGATAGAGCTGATTGTCGACGCCCGGCTCGCCATTCACGCCGCGGAATTTTTGATGCGCGCAAGTCTTCGGCGTCGCACGCCCATCCAACGTGCCGTCGAGATTGATTCCGTATGAGACCTCGCCGTTGACAGTGATGAAGGGCGGGTCATCGACCACGGTCGGATCCAGGCAGACGTCCTCGCCATTCGGTCCGCGCCTCACGGCCGGCATCCAGCGACGCAACGTCTCGAGCAGACCGTTCTGAGTCTTCTCCGCGCGCTCCTTCTTCGACAAGCTGCGCCACCAGATCTCGTCGTTGGAGATGTTCAGGCCGCGCTCGCACTCGTCCATGAACTTGGTTTCGTAGATTGCCGTGTACCAGTGGCGAACGACGAAACCGAGACTTCCGGATTGATGGCCTCCCGGCCGCGACGCGACACCTCGATCAGTGGTGTTCTTCTGAATGCTCGCAACGCTATCGCTGCATCCCCCGACGATCACGCCTGCAGCGGCGATGAGAGCGAGCCTAGTCATCAACGTGCTCTGCAACTTCAACATCTCACCCTCATGATGTTTCGGCGCGAGTCGCAGCATCGCTCACTGCTCACCCGTTGCCTTTACATCCACTCGGACTATATATCCCGCACTAGGTGTATACAACACAATGATGTGCCTAAATAGACCTTCTTGCGAACGAAAAATTCGATTGAAGCATCAACGCATGAATGCCTCGAAAGTATAGGAAAAACGCGCGAGGCGAGCGATGGATGCCGGACGGCTCTAGGTATGAGAAAAAGTGCTTGCGATGAGTAAATCGTATACAAGTAATTCTTCAATATTTCGTACCGTGTGCGGGAGCGTTGGTGTTCCAGCCGTTTCTCAGCTTCGCTAGACGATCGAGGAACTTTCGATGTCCCGCCTCACTACCGATGCCTTCAAATGCGTTCGAATCGTTGCTCTGTTCGCGCTCACCTGCGCTCTGCCGCTCTCGGGAGCGATCGGCGACGATCTCGGTCCGCCGATCTATTTCGTTGCAGAGATGTCTGCCGACGAGCAAAGCGCGTACACCGAAAGCCCCGGCAAGGGTCGTGCGGAGTTCGTCCTCGATCGAGCAACTCTACGGCTGTCTTGGACGCTCACCTACAGCAATCTCACATCCGCGCCCATCGGAGTTGCGATCCATGGGCCGCAGTCGCCGGGCGGTAACGCGGGTGTGCTCATCGACATGGGCGCGAACGGCATCCGGAATCCGCTCAAAGGATCGGCCATCCTCACGGACGGACAGCTCGAGTACCTGTTGACGGGACGAACCTACGTCAACTTGCGGACGGAGAAATACAAGCTGGGCGAATTACGCGGACAAATCATGCGCCAGCCGCGCAAGCCCCAAGCCAGCAACGAAAAGCAAGGTTCGCCGCGAAACTAGTCGAGCATCCAAGTACTACTTGGCGCCATTCTTGCGCTTCCTTCGTTCAGCGGATGGATCGACCACTTCTGGCTCGAGCGACTCAGAAAAATTACGGAAGGTCGTATGCGCTGCCAGGATGTGACTCCGCATGATGGATGCCGCCCACTCCGGATCTCTCGCTTCGAGCGCACTGACGATCTCGAGGTGATGAGATGCGCTACGCAAGAGATCCTGCGAACGATATTTCGAGAACGTCTTCAGGACGAGCGGCGCCTCCATCAAGGCCGGAAGCATCGCTGCAAGTCGCTGATTGCCGGAGTGCGCGAGAATCAGTCGGTGAAACGCGCTGTTGAGCTCCCGGATGCGGACCACGTATCCCGGAGCGCGCCTCTGGCTCTCGGCGTACTGCGCCTCGGCCAATCTACGCAGCTCCGCGACGACTTCGGAGGTAATGCGCCGCGCGGCGCATGCCGCTCCGTACGGTTCGAGCAACGCCCGAAGCTCGAACACGTTGTGCACGTCCTGCGCGCTCCATTCCGTGACGATTGCCCCGTGATTCGCCGTGACTTTGATGAAACCTTCTGCCTGCAGCCGCCTCAATGCCTCGCGCACCGGCGTGCGGCTCACCCCCGTCGAATCTGCAATCTCCTGTTCCGTGATTCGCGACCCGCCGGCGTAAACGCCGTTGATGATGCGATCACGCACGGTCGAATAGGCCAACTCTGCAGCGCGTGCCATGTACGTCTCCCTCATTGCCCGCAGCTCGAAATTTTAACGCGTGTTGTGAACTCATCGAGCGGCGATTCTAAATCTTCGTCGTACGACTTCGCGCACCTGCCGCGTTTCGCGAGAGCTCTGCGACGAGCCAAGGCGGCTCAGACGGGTGACGCATCGCGCCCGACGAGAACAAGAAATTCCCTACCTCAATCACTCAGTGGAGCCGCTCGTGTACCCGACTGAACAGAAGAACGAATTCTCGCGCGGTTGGCGCACTCTGCTTGCCTCGAGTCTCGGAAATGCCGCAGGACTGAGCGGGCTTCCCTTTTACACCTTCGGCGTATTCGTCGTTCCCTTGACCGTTGCGTTCGGGTGGACGCGCGGCGAGGCCTCGGGCGCCGCAAGCAGCTTGATTCTCGGAACGGCCATTACCGCGCCCTTCGTCGGGTTGCTGATAGACAGAATAGGAACGCGTCGGGTCGCGCTAGCTTCGCTTGCCGGCCTTGCGCTGGGTTATGTCTTGCTCACGCAGCTCAGAGGTAGCGTCGCCTGGTTCTACGCTGCCTGGCTTGCGATGTCCTTGATCGGAGGCGGCACGACTCCCGTCGTGTGGACCAGAGCCGTCACGATCTGGTTCGACCGCAGCCGAGGCCTTGCCCTCGGCCTCACTCTCGCAGGCTCCGGTCTCGCCAGTATCGTCGGCCCGATCTATTGCACGGCGCTGATCGAGCGATTCGGCTGGCAAGCCGGCTACTTGGGCGTCGGCGCGATCATCGCGTTTCTGGCGATTCCCCTGGTCGCGCTCCTCTTCAAGGAGTATCCGCAAACTGAAACCAAACATGCGACGGCGGCGCCCGACCTGCCGGGACTCACGTTTCAGCAGGCAGTGCGTACTCCTGCATATTGGCGCATCGCGATCTCCTTCTTGTTCATTTCCGGCGCGATCACTGCTC
>DATCLP010000060.1:0-6754 GCA_036563855.1 Steroidobacteraceae bacterium
ATCTCGACGACATCATCGACGGGCAGCAGATTGTCCGGCTTGCAATAAGCCGACAGCGTCCGTGCGCCGTGCACGTGCTCGGTGACGATGTAGTAGTGACCGTCCTCCTCGCCCGCATCGTAGATCGGCAGGATGTTCGGATGCTGCAGCATGCCGACCATGTGCGCTTCCGACAGGAACATCTTGCGAGTGACGCGCGCCCGCTCCTCGTCGTGCGATTCGAGGTTGTACACCTTGATCGCAACGTCGCGACGGTAGTACGGATCGTGAGAGAGATAGACGACACCGGTGCTGCCTCGTCCGACTTCTTTGACGATGACATACTTGCCGATCTTCTCGGGGGTCCGCTGCTCGCGCGTAGCGCTGCGTGTTGCCATCAGGCCGCTCGGAACGTTCACAGGAAAGGTTTCGAGTTTTTCGCGCGTTAGATGAAGAACTTGAAGCCGAACAGAATTGCGCCGGCGAAAACGCCCGCAATTACGTCGTCCAGCATAATTCCGAGCCCTCCCGGGAGACTGTGATCGGCCTCCCGGATCGGCCAGGGCTTCACCACGTCGAAAAAACGGAACAGCACGAATCCCGCGAGAAGCCAATACCATTCGTGCGAAGCTGCCAACATCGTCACGGTATATCCGGTGATTTCGTCCCACACGATGGCCGGGTGGTCGTGGACGTCGAGCCGGCGCGCGCTTTCGCCGCAGATGTAGACGCCGCCGAGAATCGCGCAGACTGCGAAAAGCGCGTGAACCCCCCATCCGAACTGCTGCAAGATGATGACGAGCGGTACGGCGACGGCCGTACCGAACGTGCCGGGTGCGACCGGACTCAAACCTGACCCGAAACCAAAAGCGAAAAAATGAACGGGTTGCCGTAGCAGTGCCGGCTCGGCACTCCACCTCATGAGCGGTCCTCGCCGAAATGGTCGTAGCCGCGACGCCGGGGTTGAAAAATTTCCCCGTTACGTCGACAGACGATTCGCCTGTCCGACGTCATCGTTCCGATCTGCGTGCAACCGAGCGCAGCGAGCTCCGCAGCCCGCGCAGCGGGCACCGTGAACAACAACTCGTAGTCGTCGCCACCCGACAACGCAAAGTCGATGCACGTCGTCTCATCGAACGTTGCCGCCAAATCGGGCGATTTCGGGATCGTCTCCACATCGATCTGCGCGCCGCACAGGCTCGCTGCGCACAGTTTGTCGAGATCCGTGAGCAATCCGTCCGAGATGTCCATGGCCGCCGTCGCACACTGCCGAAGTTGCCGTCCGAGTGTCACGCGCGGCATCGGTCTGACAAACCGCTGACGCAACCGTGCGATCGCGGGTGTTTCTGCCATTCCCCGTTGAATCGTCGCAAGCCCGCCGGCCGCCTCTCCGGGCACGCCCGAGATCATCAGCGCATCGCCCGGACGGGCACCGCCTCGGGTCAACCAACGGTCGGTTTCGACCCATCCAGCGATCTGTACGGTCACGACCAACGGACCCCTGACCGTGTCGCCGCCGACGAGTACGACATCGTGCTCGCGCGCAAGCTCGAACAAGCCGCGCGCAAAACCTTCGACCCAGCGCTCGTCGCTCGTTGGAATCGACAGCGACAACGTGAACCAACTCGGCTGTGCGCCCATCGCCGCAAGGTCGCTGAGATTGACGGCCAGCGCCCGATAACCGACGTCGGCAGCGGAAAGCTGCTCAGGAAAGTGCACGCCCGCGATGATCGTATCGATGGCGACGACGAGCTTGCGGTCCGCACGCGCATCGAGTACCGCCGCGTCGTCACCGATCCCGAGCCGTACATCGGCGCGCGGCGCCTGCTGTGCGAAGTAGCGAGCGATCAGTTCGAATTCGCCGAGAGACATAGCTCAAGGCTACAGGCTACAGGCTACAGGCGACAGTCGGCGCGCGGTGGGCGCCGCGCGGGGCTCGGGGCATGGGGCGCGAGACTTGGGCAAGAATGGGCTCTGGGCACTGGGCTCTGGCAGGTTAAGAAGCGCGCGAAGGCGCGCCCACCCACAGCCTACAGCCTATAGCCGCTCGTGGGCGCGGAGCTCCTTCGCTGCCCTATCGAGCACTGCATTCACATACTTGTGTGCGTCTGTTGCGCCGAAACGCTTTGCGAGATCCACGGCTTCGTTGATCACTACGCGGTAAGGCACATCGAGCCGCGAGCGCAGCTCGTACATGCCGATCATCAAGATCGCAGTCTCCACCGGATCGAGCTGGTCGAGCGGACGATCGATGAACGGCTCGATACCGGCAAAGATCTGCTCGCGCTGTGCAATGCTGCCCCGAAGCAGCTCCTCGAAATATTCGCGGTCCGCGCCTCCGAACTCTTCGCCTTCCACGAACTGTTTGACCAGATCGTTCGGCTCGTAGCTCGTCATTTGCCATTGATAAAGCGCCTGCATCGCGAACTTTCGCGCCTGCGAGCGGGCACGCGCCGCGCGGCGCGGTTTCTTGTCGGCAGAGGTGTTCATGAGGTCGCTAGTACGCGCGATCGGGCGCTCGTTGCCAATAGGCGCGGATTTGCCGGGGATCGAGCCAGCGATGGCAAGCACGCGCACAGCGCCATCGCCAGACGACACCCCGTTCGATCGAAATGCCTACTGTTCGATCTTACGCAAGAGGTTGGCCAGCTCGATCGCTGTGATCGCGGCATCCGCACCCTTGTTGCCGGCCTTTGTCCCTGCGCGTTCGACCGCTTGCTCGATCGTATCGGTTGTCAGCACGCCGAAGGCCACCGGAATTCCCGTATCGACGGCCACGCGCGCCAACCCACCTGCGCACTCGCCTGCCACGTAATCGAAGTGCGCCGTTGCACCCTTGATGACGGCACCGAGCGCAATGATTGCATCGTAGCGCTTCGTCAGCGCGAGCTTACGCGCCACGACCGGCAGATCGAATGCGCCTGGCGCGCGGATCAGCTCGATCTGCTTATCGGACGCGCCGTGCCGCTTGAGCGTGTCGATGGCGCCGCGGATCAGCTGCTCGACGATGAAGTCGTTGAAGCGCGACGCGAGGATCGCAAAGCGCAGCTCGCGCACTTGCAGGTCGCCTTCGAGAGTCTTGATGTCCATGAAAAAGCTCGCGTTGTGGCGGGTGACTCAGGTGGGCTGGCAAGTATAGCCGGCGTTGCCAACGAAACCGCCTACCCCTCCACGTATTCGACGACTTCTAGATCGAAGCCCGAAAGTCCGTGCATCTGTTTGGGGGCGGAGAGCACGCGCATTCGTTGGACGCCAAGGTCGCGCAGGATCTGCGCACCGATACCGTAGGTACGCAAGACCTTCGCTCCTCGGGTCGCTTCGCGCGAGTCCTTGTGCTCGGGCGCACCCGAACGCTCGCGGGGCGCCTGCTCGACGGAACCAGGACGGCGAATCGCCGCCACCGTCTCCATCAGGTCGCGCGGCGTCTCGTCGGGGCGCAGGACGATGACGATTCCCACCGGTTCTTTCGCGATCCTTTGAATCGCCGACCGGATCGGCCACCCGAGCATTTCGTCCTTGATGCCGACGACGTCGCGCAGCGTGTCTTTCAAATGCACGCGCACGAGCGGAATCGAATCAGGCTTCAGATCGCCTCGAATCAGCGCAAGATGCACCGTGCGGTTCACGTGGTCTTCGTAACAGCACATCCGGAACGGACCGAACTCGGTTTCGACCGTGAGCTCATCGATGCGCTCGACGGAACGCTCCTTCTCGAGCCGATACCGGATCAAGTCCGCGATCGTGCCGATCTTCAAGCCGTGTCGCTGAGCGAAGGCTTCGAGGTCCGGGCGGCGTGCCATCGTGCCGTCGTCGTTCAAGATCTCGACGATCACGGCAGCCGGCTCCAAACCCGCCAAGCGCGCGAGATCGCAGCCTGCTTCCGTGTGACCGGCGCGTGTCAGCACACCGCCCGGCTGTGCCATCAACGGAAAGATATGACCGGGTTGGCGCAGATCTTCGGGTTTGGCATCGCGGCGCACGGCGGTGCGAACGGTGTGCGCGCGATCGTGCGCGGAAATGCCCGTCGTAACGCCTTCGGCAGCTTCGATCGATATCGTGAAGTTCGTCGTGTGATTCTCGTTCGTATCGCTGACCATCAACGGCAAGCGCAATTGCCGACATCGCTCGCGCGTCAGCGTGAGGCAGATCAAACCGCGCCCGTAGCGGGCCATGAAATTGATGTCTTCCGCGCGCACGTGCTCCGCCGCCATGATGAGATCGCCTTCGTTCTCGCGATCCTCATCATCCATGATCACGACCATGCGCCCGTTGCGGATGTCTTCGAGGATTTCGTCGATCGTATTGAGCTTCATTGATCGCTACCCGAAACGTGATGTGGGTTATGCGGCAAGGCGATTCTACGCTTCCTTGCTCGCGAGCCGTTCCACGTAGCGGGCGATGATGTCGACCTCGAGATTGACGCGCGTACCGATCGCGTAATCTTTGAGTATCGTGACTTCGAGCGTATGCGGAATCAGATTCACGCTGAATCCACTCCGTGAAACTTCGTTGACCGTCAGGCTCACGCCGTCGACGCACACCGAGCCCTTCTTCGCGATGTAGCGCGCGAGCGGCGCCTGCACCTCGAAATCCATGCGGGTCGATCGCCCGTCGGAGCTCATGCCCGTCACGACCGCAACGCCGTCCACGTGACCCGTGACGTAGTGACCGCCGAGCGGATCGCCGGCACGAAGCGCCTTTTCCAGGTTCACTTTCGTACCGACTTTCCAGCTCCCGAGCGTCGTCACGTTCATGGTTTCTCGCGAAACATCCGCAGCGAATATCGCACCCTTCAGGCGGGTGACAGTGAGGCAACAACCATTCACCGCGATGCTGTCGCCGATCGAAACCGAATCGAGGTTGAGGTCCGGCGCGGCAATCACAAGCTCCATGTCCCCCGCGCGAGGCGTTATTGCCGTCACTTCGCCCGTGGCTTGCACGATTCCGGTAAACATGAATTCACTCAATTGCCGCGCGGTTTGTAAGTCAATCTCAGATCGTCGCCGAATCGATCGATGGCTGCGAGCTCGAAATGCGGCGCTTGCTCGAGTGCCGTCAACCCTCTCAGCTCGACCATCGGCCTGGCATCCGCGCCCAGCACTTTCGGCGCCAGGTACAGAATGAGCTCATCGACGAGCCCCTCCTCGAGCATTCGGCCGGATAACGTTCCGCCCGCTTCGACGAGGACATCGTTGCATAGGCGGTCGCCGAGCTCGCGCAGCACAGCGCTGAGATCGAGCCGGCCGCTCGCAGCAACGGCCACTTGGCGTACTTCCGCGCCGGCAGCTCGAAGTCGTTCGGCTTGCTCGCTGTTCAACGATGCGGCCGTGAACACGAGGATTTCTCCTTTCTCGTGCAGCATCCGCGCGGTTGCAGGCATGCGCAAATGCGTATCGAGCACGACTCGCACCGGAATGCGACCCGCCAAATCGATTGCGGGGTCGCGTACCGTAAGCAGCGGATCGTCGGCGATCACCGTATCGATACCGGTCAAGATTGCGCTCGATTCCGCGCGCAGCCGTTGCACGTCGGCACGTGCGCTCTCGCCTGTGATCCAACGGCTCGCACCGTTCGCCAATGCAACGCGCCCGTCCAAGCTCGCAGCGATTTTGAGGCGCACCCGCGGCAGCCCGGTGCGCATTCGCTTATCGAACCCTCGATTGAGCGCGTGCGCTTCCTCTTCGAGCAAACCATGCGCAACTTCGATCCCCGCTTCTCGCAACTGCGCGAGACCCGCGCCCGAAACGCGCGGATTCGGATCGAGCGCGCCGCAGACGACGCGTTTGACGCCGGCCTTGATGAGCGCATCGGTACAAGGCGGCGTGCGCCCTTGAAAACAATGCGGCTCGAGCGTCACGTACACGGTAGCGCCGCGCGCGGCTTCGCCAGCTGCCGCGAGCGCAATCGGCTCCGCATGCGGCTCGCCCCACTTACGATGCCAACCTTCGCCGACGATGCGCTCATCCTGCACGACCACGCAGCCGACGCGCGGATTCGGATGCGTCGTATAACGGCCGAGCGCTGCAAGCTCGAGTGCGCGTCGCATCATCGCCTGGTCGAATGCGGTGAACATGGCGTCAACCGAAACACGCAACAGTGCGCAAGGCAAATGCGCGAACACGCGCGCTGCAAAGCGAGTGCGTGCAACCGAGCGACGAATCTTGGACGCTCATCGCTTCTTCCCGGGCTCAGTCGAGCTCCACAGCGCGAGCTGCCCTTCCTGCTCGAGCCGGCTGCGGCGATGGCGCATACGCTCGATCTCCTCCCGGAATTCTTCGAGATCCTGGAAGCTGCGATAGACCGATGCAAAGCGCACGTACGCGACCTCATCGAGCTTGTGCAACTCCTCCATCGCCAGCTCGCCGACGAGCCGCGACGGCACTTCGCGCTCGCCGAGCGAACGCAGCTTCTGGCAGATGTGCACGATGGCTGCATCGAGCGCCTCGCTCGACACGGGCCGTTTCTCGAGCGCTTTGAGGAGACTGGTGCGCAATTTCTGTTCGTCGAAGGGCTGGCGCGACGAATCGTTCTTCACGATCCGCGGCATCACGAGCTCGGCGGTCTCGAACGTCGTGAACCGTTCGCCGCATTTGAGGCATTCCCGGCGACGACGAATCTGCTGCCCTTCGCCGGCCAGGCGCGAGTCGATGACTTTCGTCTCTTCGTGATTACAGAAGGGACAATACATGACGTCGGCTGACGCGCAACGAGCGACCGGCGACGACTGAGTCCGTCATGCCGAGCCGCCGATGATCACTCGTCACTTCCCATACAC
>DATCLP010000061.1:0-9274 GCA_036563855.1 Steroidobacteraceae bacterium
GTATCTGCTCCACGGCAATGGACAGAACCTGAATTCGTGGAGCGTGCAGGGACGCATTCAGCTGACGGCCGATCGGCTCATCGCTGCAGGGGAGATACCGCCGACGCTGATCGTCATGCCCGATGCGGGTACGACGTGGTATGTCGATCGCAAGGAGAAGATGGAAAGCGCATTCATCGGCGATCTCATGTCCGACGTCCAGACGAACTTTCGCACTATCGAGGCGCGCAACGGGCGGGTGATCGGCGGATTGTCGATGGGCGGCTATGGATCGCTGCGCTTCTCCTTGAAATATCCGGATAAGTTCGCCGCGGCTGCGTTGTTGTCGCCAGCGATCTACGATCCTGAGCCGCCGGAAAGTTCGAGCGCGCGACGCGTCGGCGTGTTCGGCGCACCGAACTACGACGGCGAGGTGTGGAAGCAGCTCAATTATCCGTCGCTGCTCGAAGGTTACTTCGCAAAGAAGCAACTCGTGCCGATGTACATCGTCTCGGGAGACGACGACGAGTTCGTGATCGAGCCCGAGGCGATGAAGCTCTACACGCTGTTGCGCAGCCGTCGACACCCGGCGGAACTGCGCATCGTCGACGGCGGACACGATTGGCGCGTCTGGGAGACGACGATCGAGGATGCGATGGTTTACATGTATCGCTATGTCGCCCGGCCGGTGCTCGATGCGCCAAGCCGCCCCGCAAAGAGCTCCCGTTGAGCGTCGCCCCGACCCGGCGACGTTAAGCCTCTAAAGGACCGCAGGGGAACCCACTAGCGCGCCGGGCGCAATCCTGGTACCTTTTTGAAGCAAGGTTGCTTTTTAGGCCAATGAACGCCGAGAAACTCAATGCGATTCGGAAGGGATTGCTCGAGTACGTACTGCTCAAAGTCATCTCATCGGACAAGCTGTACGTCGCGGACATGCTGAAGCGCCTCGGCGAGACGGAGTTCGCGACGCAGGAGGGCACTCTGTATCCGCTCTTGAGCCGCCTGCGGCGCGAGAACTTGGTCGACTACGAGTGGCGCGAGTCGGACTCGGGTCCGCCTCGCAAGTATTACCAGCTCACGCGCAAAGGAGCGGCGCAGCTCGCGGAGTTCGACGAATACTGGAAACGACTGACGGCGACGATCAACCAATTGGGGAAATAGGATGCGCAGAGTCGTCACGGTGAATCTTGCCAATAACGCTTATGCGTTGGACGAGAATGCCTACGAGCGGCTGCGCGCCTATCTCGCGGGTGTTGAAGCTCGTCAATCCGGTGCGGTCGACCGTGCTCAAACGCTCGCCAATCTGGAGCGCTCGATCGCGGAGCAGATCGTCGCTCGACGGGCGGCGGATCGAGATTCCGTCGTCAGCGATGCAGTTATGACAGAAGCGCTGCGGGCGTTGGGCGACGTCCCGGGCGTGGGCTCCTACTCTGAATTGGGCGCGTCCGTGTCGCTCTCGTCCCAGCCAAGCGAGAGCGAGTTCACGCGGTTGCCCGTGCTCTTGCTGTGCTTGTTTCTCGGATGGATCGGGTTGCATCGCTTCTATGTAGGGAAGATCGGCACCGGCATCCTGCAACTGATCACGCTCGGCGGTCTAACTCTTTGGACGCTTTATGATCTGATCGTGATCGTCTTCGGCTCGTTCACGGACGGAGACGGCCGGAAGATCACGCGCTGGGCGTAGCGAACATCGATTCAATCGTTGGCGGAAACGGTCATGAAAAGAGTCGTCACGGTCGAGCTGAACGGCATGAGCTTCAACCTGGACGAGGACGCGTACGATGTCCTGCATGCGTATCTGCGTCGCGCGGAAGCGCAGCTTGCAGACGATCCGGGACGCGCAGAAGTCATTGCCGATCTGGAGCGATCGATTGCCGAGAAGTGCCAGCCGTTCTTGAACGCGCACAAGAACGTCGTGACCGCCGATGAGATGCGTAGCGTACTCGCGCAGATCGGCTCGGTCGGCGACGATACGGGGCAGTCCTCGACGGACGCTTCGCAAGGCTCGAACTTCGCAGGAAAGGATCGGCCGCTCGTGCAGGTGCGCGAAGGCGCAATGATCAGCGGCGTGTGCAATGGGCTTGCTGCGCGCTACGGCATCGACGTCACGTTCATCCGCGTACTCTTCGTCTTGCTCGCGGTGTTCACGTCCGGCGCCTTCATTCTGGTCTACATCGCGATGATGTTTCTCATTCCCTACGACACGAACATCGAGCGGTTGAACGATCAGAGCCTGCCGGGCTTCATGTTCAAGTTCGTGACGCACATGAAGCGCAAACTGGCCGGCACCGGCTGAACTGCGAGCGCAAACGGGCGCTGCAGTCGATTTCCAACAATGTGCGACATCGGCACATCGGCCGCTATAATCGCGCCCCTTTCTCGCAAGTACGGCCCGCGGCCGAAAGATTTCCATGCGTTTGGATGCGATTGCGGTCGGCAAGAATCCGCCCGATGAAGTGAATGTCATCGTCGAAGTACCGGTCGGCGGCGAACCCATCAAATACGAGATGGACAAGGAATCCGGAACGCTCGTCGTCGATCGATTCCTGTACACATCGATGCGCTATCCGGGCAACTACGGGTTCATCCCGCATACGCTCAGCGAGGACGGCGACCCTTGCGACGTCTTGATCGCAAATCAACGCGGCATCGTGCCCGGCGCCGTCGTAGCAGTACGGCCGGTCGGCGTGTTGCGCATGCAGGATGAGGCCGGGCTCGATGAAAAGATCGTGGCCGTGCCGACGACGCGGTTGACGCGCCGGTACGAGAAAGTGTTGAACTACTCCGATCTACCCGAGATCACGATCAAGCAGATCGAGCACTTCTTCCAGCACTACAAAGATCTCGAGAGCTCGAAGTGGGTCAAAGTGCTGGGCTGGGGCGATGCCGCCGAGGCGAAGCAGGTCATTCGTGAGGCAATGGAGCGAGCGGCGGCAAAGGGGAGCTGACGTCGCTCGTCGCGTTCGGCCCGACACCGGACGTCAACGCGGCTCTCAGGTGGGCGTCGCGTCGAAAGCTCGGCCGATGGTCCTCGATCGACAACACGCGGACATTGCCGTCGAAAGAGGTGAGCTGATACTTGAGCTCATCGAGCTTGCGCACCCGGTCGCCGCGTTGTTGCCATGCATGCACTGCTCGCGCCAAACGGCGCGTCCGTTCGTACGGCGAATCGGCGCAGGGAGTGAGTTCCAGCACCTCGCCGAACGCATTGCGAACCACGAACCACGCCATACTGACCTCTGCTCCGGCGCGCTGTTGCGTTGTGTCTGTGAGCGCACTCGTCCGTTTAAGCACTTCGAGCACCAAACTCGTTGCGTCCGGTGCTCGTTCCCTGCTTTACTGACATCGCGGACTCCCGTCCGAAGTACCTGACGCGCCACAACAACTCGCCGCAATCGGTGTTTCGGGGGTTGACCCTATCGTCGTGATTCGCTCGCGCGCTGTCTGTACGGACTTGCGCGGTCGGCTCACGGTAGATGCGGAGCGAGCATCGCGCGGCGCCGTCCGGGCATGACAACAAACGAGGGGGGATTCATGGTCAGCTCGCCGTCGGTGGCCGTCGGAGCACAATCGGGAATCGACCGATCGCATCGCCGCGTGATCTTCGCGTCCTCGTTGGGGACGGTGTTCGAGTGGTACGACTTCTATTTGTACGGGTCGCTGTCCGCAATCATCACCAAACAGTTCTTTTCGGGCGTCAACGAGACGACGGGCTTCATCTTTGCATTGATGGCCTTCGCCGCGGGTTTCTTCGTCCGACCCTTCGGCGCGCTGCTGTTCGGACGCTTCGGCGATTTGATCGGTCGCAAGCACACGTTCCTCGTGACGATCGTCATCATGGGCGCATCCACGGCGCTCGTCGGCGTGCTACCGAGCTACGAAACGATCGGCGTGGCAGCGCCGATCGCCCTGATTACGCTGCGGTTGCTGCAAGGTCTGGCGTTGGGCGGCGAATACGGCGGTGCGGCGACGTACGTTGCCGAGCATGCACCGCCCGATCGTCGCGGTCTCTACACGAGTTGGATCCAGACGACCGCGACGCTCGGCTTGTTCTTGTCGCTTCTGATCATTCTCGTCTGCCGGATCTGGCTCGGGGAGGAGTTCGAAGTCTGGGGCTGGCGGATTCCGTTTCTGATTTCGATCGTGCTGCTCGCGATTTCGGTCTACATCCGTCTGCAGCTCGAAGAGTCGCCGGCGTTCCTCGAAATCAAACGCGAAGGCAAGTTGTCGAAGGCACCGCTGTCCGAGGCGTTTGCAACCTGGAGCAATCTGAAGATCGTGCTGCTCGCGCTCATCGGCGCCACCGCAGGGCAGGCGGTCGTGTGGTACGGCGGACAGTTCTATGCCTTGTTCTTCCTGGAGCGCGTGCTACAGGTCGATGCCACGGCGGCAAATCTGATCATCGCCGCCGCGCTGGCGATCGGCACGCCGTTCTTCATCGTGTTCGGCTGGCTGTCCGATCGCATCGGCCGCAAGAGAGTCGTCATGGCCGGCTGCGTGCTCGCGGTGCTCACGTACTTTCCCGTGTTCCAAGCGCTCACGCATTTCGCGAATCCCGCGCTCGCCGATGCTGTAGCGCGCGCCCCTGTCACCGTGATCGCCGCACCGTCGGACTGCTCGGTGCAATTCGATCCGGTCGGGCGCAAGACGTTTGCGCGCTCGTGCGACGTCGCCAAGAGCGCGCTTGCGCGTGCCGGCATTCCTTACGAGAACGAGTCGGCTGAGCCGGGTACCATGGCGAGCGTGCGCATCGGTATCGGTGAGGGCGCAGTTCAGCTTGCCTCGTTCGACGGCACGCAGCTCGGCGCCGACGAATTCAGAGCTGCAAACGCGCAGTTCCAGGCGCAGCTCAAGGCGGCGCTACAAGAAGCCGGCTATCCTGCAAAGGCCGACATGTCGCGCCTGAACTACCCGGTCGTCATCGCGCTTTGCACGTACTTGGTGCTGCTCGTGACGATGGTCTACGGGCCGATTGCAGCATGGCTCGTCGAATTGTTCCCGACGCGCATTCGTTATACGTCCATGTCGCTGCCGTATCACATCGGCAATGGCTGGTTCGGCGGTTTCCTGCCCGTCACTTCATTTGCGATCGTCGCGGCAACCGGGGATATCTACGATGGTTTGTGGTATCCGATCGCTGTTGCGTTGATGACGGTCGTCGTCGGCACGTTGTTCTTGCGCGAGACGAAGGGTACGGAGCTCAACTGACGCGTATCGCGCGCGGACTGCCGCCTCCTGAGCAGCGTGCGGCCGGTCCTTCCCGGCACCGCAGCACTTGCGTTAAGCGATAGCTCAGTGCATCGCGCGGCCGGACCGCAGACGCGGAATTTCGCGAGCGAGCAATTCCTCGAGCGCGCGCATCTCGATCGGCTTGACCAAGTGATGATCGAAACCGGCCTCCCGCGAGCGTTGCATGTCGTCGTCCTGGCCCCAACCGGTCGTCGCGATGATCAAGCAATCGGCGAGATCTGCAATCTTCCGCAACTGCTTGCAAACCTCGTAGCCGTTCAAGCGCGGCATGCCGATGTCGAGCAGCGCAACCTGGGGACGAAAAGCCTTCGCGACCTCGACCGCCTCGAGGCCATCGCTTGCCGTTCGCACTTCGTTGCCGTCGATCGAAAGCATCATGGCCAGCGAGCACGCCGCGTCGAGATTGTCGTCTGCGACGAGTATGCGTATGCCCGTCACTTGCATGCTCAGACCGTGCGATTCGCGCATCGTCGACGATGCGATCGCCGGGCACAGAGGCAGCCGAACGGTGAACTCGGAGCCTTTGCCCGGACCATCGCTGTGCGCCTCGATCGAACCGCCGTGCATCTCGACGAGCTGTTTGGCGATGGACAGGCCGATGCCGAGCCCGCCCTGCGCCTTTTCGAGCGAGCGATCGACCTGAGTGAACATGTCGAATACACGCGTTAGCATTTCGGCCGGGATGCCGATGCCGTCGTCCCGCACGCTGACGACCGCCTCGTTGCCGGCCCGGCTCATCGTCATGCGAATGTGTCCGCCGTTGTTGGTGTATTTCGCTGCGTTGTTCAGCAGGTTGGCGAACACCTGAGCCAGACGAGTCGTATCGGCATGCACGAACAAGGCGTCGCTCGCAAGCTCGAGCGTGAGACGGTGTCCCGCTTGCTCGATCAACGGCCGGCTCACCTCGAGCGCATTCTGCACGACGCTCGTCAAATCCACGCGCTCGCGCTCGAGCTCGATCTTGCCGCGGCTGATTCGGCTCAGATCGAGCAGGTCGTCGATGAGGCGCACCATCTGGCGGAGCTGACGCTCCATCATCGCGCGCGCCTGTTGCGCCATGTCGCTGTCGCCCGACGTGCGTTTCAGGATCTCCAAGCCGTTGCGGATCGGTGCCAGCGGATTGCGCAACTCGTGCGCGAGCGTCGCGAGAAACTCGTTTTTACGCTGATCCTCGCTGCGCAGCTCGTCTTCGACTTGTTTCAGGCGACTGATATCGAGACTGATTCCGTGGCAATGCACCGCGCCGTCCTCGCGTTCGATACGGCCGAGCGTGAGCATCCAGCGAAGCCCGAGCTGCGGATGCAGAACTCGGAACTCCTGACGAAATTCGCCTTCGCCGCTGCGGAGGAGCGTCACGAACTCAGTACGCACGCGTTCACGGTCGTCGGGATGAACGCGGCTCATCAGAATGTCGAGCGAGCAGGGGACCTCCGGCCCGAAGCCGAAGAGGCTTCGAAACTCGGTGCTCCAAAACGCGGCGCGCGTGTCGGCGTGATATACCCAGACGCCGGCATTGGCTCCGCGTAGCGCCAAGCGCAGGCGTTCCTCGCTCACGCGCAATGCGCGCTGCGCGTTCGCACGATCGGTGATGTCCTGAAGCACGGCGAGCGAGTGCGGCTCTCCGTGAATGTCGATGCGCTCTGCCGAGAACAAGCAGATGACTTCTCTGCCGTCGCGGCTGCGAAACCGAAACTCTCGATCGCGAACGCGACCTTCTCGGCGAAGCTGCTCGGAAACTGCTCTGCGATCGTCGACGTTGGACCAGAGCCCGAGCTCCACGGTACTGCGCCCAATAGCTTCTTCGCGGCTATAGCCTGTCAGTCGACAGAAGGTGTCGTTGACTTCAATCAGCTTGCCGGTCGAGATGGAGGAGAGCGTCAAGACGAGCGGACTTGCGTTGAACGCTTTGGCGAAACGCTGCTCGCTCTCGCGCAATGCAAGCTCGGTCTGCTTGCGCGTCGTGATGTCGAGCGTCGCACCGACCATGCGCACCGCCCGTCCGTTTTCGTAGATGACCTCGGCATTCGTGTACACCCAGATGACGGTGCCGTCCGGCCGGATCGCGCGGAACTCGAAGTCGCACGCCTGCCCGCTTTCGAGACTGCGGTAGATTGCAGTCGTTGCCATGCTGCGATCGTCGGGATGGATGAGCTTGACGAAGCCTTCCATCGTGCCGTCGAACTCTTCGGGTGTGACGCCGTGAATCGCGTAGAGCGAGCCCGTCCAGGTGAAGCGGTTGGTTTCGATGTCCCAATCCCACGCGCCGACCTTGCCTGTGCGCGTCGCGAGCCGCAGATGCTCCTCGCTGCGTCGCCAGCGTTCCTCGGCTTGCATGCGATCGGTGATGTCGATCGCGATGCCGCCCAGCAAGGCCGGCATGTCCTCGGGACCGTCGACACGGAACTTGCTGACGAGGGCGCTGTGGACCGTGCCGTCGCCGAATCGGAATTTCTCAATGACCTGAACGCCGGCCTCGCTGGCCATCGCGGCAGTATCGCTATCGATGCATTGCTGCACCGCATCAGGTCCGAAGACCTCAGGAATCGTCTTGCCAAGCAGCGCTTGGGGCGGCACCCCGAGCCAACGTGCCATGGCGTCGTTGACATAGACGAATTTTCCCGACGCGTCTTTCAACCAAGCCATTCCGGGTAGATGGCGCATGAACCGCTCGAAGAGCTGTTCGGCCGGAGGAGGGGTCCGGGGCTGGTCGTTGCCCAACCAGCGGCGTATCGCCTCGCTGACAGCCTGAGTCGAACGCTTCGTCATTCGAGTCCCCCCAACGGTCAAAGGCTATAGGCTGGACTGTAGGCTGCAGGAAGCGCGCTTCGCGCGCCATCGGATTTCGCCGCGCCCCAAGCCACTTCGAAGGCTGAAGGCTGAAGGCGAAAGGTCGGGCGCGCGTCGCCGCCAATTGTCGCCGGCGGCCTGTCGCCGCGCTGGCGTTCCTCGCTCTCAGCGCGCATTCGCGCGCTCATCACTGTTGCCTGTAGCCTGTCGCCTCAAGAACGCGTTGATCTCGCGGTAATAGGCGGGATGTTTTTCTATGTCGTTGTGGCCGACGTTTTCGAACGCACGCGTGTGCGTCGGACCGCCCCACACACGCGCCAGCGCATACGAATGCGAAGGCGGCACGATGCGATCCTGTTCGGCGATAAGAAACAGCGCGGGCACTTGCGCTTGCGGCGCCAACTCGTGCGACGGAAACGGGTGGCGCAACAGCAAACGCACGAGGAGCGCGGGATAGTGGCGCTCGGCGACGGCTCGAAGACTGTCGAACGGCGTGATCAATACGACAGCACGAAGCTCGCGCTTCGCAGCGAGCATCGTCGCAACGGCGGCTCCCATGCTCCGGCCCATGACGATGAGATCCTGCGGCTCGGCGTTACCAGGACCCGTGACGTAGTCGTAGACGGCAAGCGCATCCGCGAACAACGCTCGCTGGCTGGGTTTGCCCTGCGACTTGCCGAAACCGCGGTAGTTCACGACCAACATGCGCTTGGCTTCGAACCGTGCAGCGTCGCGCGCCGCATATAGCACATCTTCGGCGTTGCCTCCGAAGTACACGATCGTCAGATTGGATTCCGGCGCGCCTGCATCCGCCCACCAACCCTCGATCGTGTGCTCGCCGGAGGAGATTTCTACACGGTTCCAGCGCCATTGTGCCCTGAGCTGCGGGTCGTTCGGGCGCGGATAGAAGATCATTCGCTCCTGTGCGAAGTAGATATACGAGCTCAGAAGCACCAATGCGC
This sequence comes from Steroidobacteraceae bacterium, assembly GCA_036563855.1. GTDB lineage: Bacteria > Pseudomonadota > Gammaproteobacteria > Steroidobacterales > Steroidobacteraceae > Steroidobacter. The sequence continues at coordinate 8,979 of DATCLP010000061.1, forward strand.
CGAGACAAATCGCGATGAACGCAACGATTGCGGTAACCATGGAGCGCGTCTTGTCATACCCTTGCATGCGCTAACCTTACGCGATCTGTCGCCGCCGAACGAAACGGCGTCCCTTCGCGCCATGACCCGGGAGTGGCCTCCCATGAACGACGAACGCCTGGAACAGCTCGAGGTCAAAGTTACATTTCTCGAAAATGCGACAAACGAGCTGAGCGAGGTCGTGTACCGCCAGCAACGCGAAATTGCTGCGCTGAACGAGCGTCTGGCGGCGCTTGCGACCCGCCTCGAAGCGCTCA
>DATCLP010000062.1:0-5335 GCA_036563855.1 Steroidobacteraceae bacterium
GCCGCATACACAGGCTCTCCGAGCTCGACACGACGATGGATGTTCTCGAGCACGACGATCGCATCGTCGACGACCAGACCGATCGCGAGCACCATGCCGAGCAGCGTCAGCACGTTGATCGAATAGCCGAGGGCGTACATCACCGTGAACGATGCAATGATCGACACTGGAATCGTCACGGCCGGAATCAGCGTCGCGCGGATATTGCCCAGGAAGGCATAGATGACGATGAGCACGGAAGCGAGCGCGAAGGCGATGGCGATGACGACTTCGTAGAGCGCCGCTTCGATCGCGACGGCGTTGTCCTGACCGATGCCCATGTACGTGCCTGGCGGCAGCGTCTCCTCGATGCGCTTGAGCTCTTCGCGAACGCCGCGCACGATTGAAAGCGTGTTGCCTTTCGATTGCGCTTCGATCGCGATACCCACGCCGATGCGGCCGTTGAAACGCGTTGCTCCGCGCTCGTTCTCTGCAGCGAGCTGCACGTTCGCGACTTCGCCGAGACGCACGAGGTGGCCGTCTTCGCCGCGTGCAATCACGAGATTGCGGAAGTCCTGCTCGGTCTCGAGCCCGACGAGCGTGCGCAGCGAGAACTCGCGCGTGTTCGACTCGAGCCGTCCCGCAGGCAGTTCGATGTTTTCTCGCCGAAGCGCATTTTCGATATCGGCGACGGTGAGCCGACGGGCTGCGAGCGCCTGGCGATCGATCCAAATGCGCATGGCGTAACGGCGTCCGCCGCCTATACCGACACGTGCGACGCCCGGCACGGCCGCCAGGCGATCGATGATGTTGCGCTCGACGTAGTCCGTCGCCTCGAGCAAGTTCATGTGATCGGAACTGAAGCTCACGAGCATGACCGGCTCGGCGCTTGCATCGGCCTTGATGACCTGCGGCGGATCGGCTTCCTCGGGCAACATGCCCATGACCCGCGAAACGCGATCGCGCACATCGTTCGCTGCAGCATCCATGTCGCGGTTCACGTCGAACTCGATACGCACTTGCGAGCGTTCGTCCTCACTGTCGGATTCGATCTTGAGAATCCCTTCGATGCCGGCGACGGCATCCTCGATCACCTGAGTGATCTTCGTTTCGACGACGGGCGCCGAAGCGCCGCTGTAGCGCGTCGTGATCGAAACGACCGGGCGGTCGATATCGGGGTATTCGCGTGTGGACAGCCGCTCGAGCGACACCAATCCGAAGATCACGAGCAGCAGGCTGATGACGATCGCCAGCACCGGGCGGCGGATCGAAATCTCGGAGATGCGCATGGGCGGTCCTTATCGATGCTTCGACGATGGATCGCTGCTCGCCGGTGGCCGACGACTAGCGAGGAAACCCAAGATAGGCGGAAGGCTCACGAGGAAGTTTCCGGCGCAGAGGCGCTCTGGTCGTTGACTGGCGAGCCGTCCTGCAAGTTCTGAGTGCCGTCGACGACCACGCGCTCGCCCTCCTTGAGACCGGACAAGACTTCGACCTCGCCGGGCTGACGGCGGCCGATCGTCACCTCGCGGCGGTGCGCCACGCGACCTTCGACGACGTACACGTATGCCCTGCCCTGCTCCGGGACGATCGAAGCCTCGGGAACGACGAGCGAGGGCGTCACGTCGCCTTGCAACGACACGGTCATGAACATGCCCGGACGAAGCGCGCCGTCCGGATTCGGAATCTCAGCGCGCACGACGATAGAGCGCGTAATGGGATCGATGCGGGAATCGAGATTGATGATCGTCCCTTCGAACGTTCTGCCGCGCAGTCCTGCGGTCGAAGCCTTGATCGGCAATCCTTTGTGGACCGCGAACAAGTAAGTTTCGGGAATCGTGAAGTCGAGCTTGATGATGGACGTATCGTCCAGCGTCGTGATGACGGTGCCTGGATTGACGACGGTACCGACGCTGACGCGCCGGAAGCCCGTGCGCCCGGAGAAACCCGCGCGAATCGTCGTATCGGCGAGGCGCGCGCGGGCTGCCTCGACTCGTGCACGATTCGCTTTGAGCGTAGCTTCGAGTTGATCGAGTGCAGACTCGGATAGCGCCTGCGAAGCGGCTAGGTCGCGGCTTCGCGCGTACTGCCGTTCGCTATCGGCGAGCGCAGCTTCGGCTTCGGCCAGCGCCGCTCGAGCTTCGGCGCTGTCGAGCTCGACGAGGACATCGCCCGCCTTGACCTGGCTGCCTTCTTCGAAACGGATCGCGGTGACGATGTTCGAGGTCTTGGAAGTGACCTCGACGGCTTCATTGGCCCGCGCAGTACCGACGGCTTCGATCGATAGTCCGAGGGGTTTGATGACGGCGAGCGCGGTCGTCACTTCGACCGGTCCTTGGTTCGGCCGATTGGGCGTACCGCTGGAAGACCTGGGAGCGCACGCTGCGACACTCAAAGCGATTGCAAGGACACACGCCACCCGCGCCGCTTCTTGGATAGTTGTTCTTGGCATCGATGCTTCCGCCCCCTTCGGAAGACAGATTTTGCGCTACGCGCGCAACGAAGTCCGCCGACGTTGAGTCGACGAATCATGATTTTTGTCGCGACGAACGGGCATTAATAGATCTTTGCACCGGCCTGGGCGTGGGAAGGCGCCGGCCGAGTGTATGCAAGCGCACCCCCGCGGATGCCCGCGATTCAGGTTTTCCCTGATCTCCTGACCGCCCCAAACCCATGGAGTAGAGCCCAATGCGAGGGCATACTGCGCGCCGTTCTTGTTGGCCCGACTCGGGCCTGTATTCACTGCACGGACTGCGGCGATCGAGAGTCCAGGTTGCGCCCGCCGATCCGCGCGTCGTGTTCCCCTCCGGCTCGCTGCCCCGTGCCTTCATCGGTAGAGGTTTATCGTGGCAGAAGTCGCGGCACGCATCGAAAGAATCATCGCCGACGTCGTCCGGCGCAATCCTGGAGAGAGCGAATTTCATCAGGCCGTACGGGAAGTAACGGAAACGTTGGGGCCGGTATTACGCAAGCATCCGCAGTACGCCGAGCACAAGATCATCGAACGCATCTGCGAACCGGAACGACAAATCATCTTTCGTGTGCCCTGGCAGGACGATCGGGGTGAAGTGCACATCAATCGCGGCTTCAGGGTGCAGTTCAACAGCGCGCTCGGTCCGTACAAGGGCGGTCTGCGTTTCCATCCTTCCGTGTATCTGGGCGTCATCAAATTCCTCGGGTTCGAACAGATCTTCAAGAACGCCATCACCGGGATGCCGATCGGCGGCGCGAAGGGCGGCTCCGATTTCGATCCCAAGGGCAAGTCCGATTCCGAAGTCATGCGCTTCTGCCAGAGCTTCATGACCGAGCTCTATCGCAATCTCGGCGAATTCACCGACGTGCCGGCCGGCGACATCGGCGTCGGCACGCGAGAGATCGGCTACTTGTTCGGACAATACAAGCGCATCACCAATCGCTATGAGTCCGGCGTGCTCACCGGCAAGAGTCCCCACTGGGGCGGCGCGCTGGTGCGTCGCGAAGCGACCGGCTATGGCGTTGTGTATTTCGTGGAAGCGATGCTCAAGGCGCGCGGCGAGACGCTCGAAGGCAAGACGTGCATCGTGTCCGGGTCAGGCAACGTTGCGATCTATGCGATCGAAAAGCTGCAGCAACTCGGTGCAAGAGTCGTGGCGTGTTCCGATTCGAACGGCTTCGTTCACGATCCGCGCGGGCTCGATCTGCCGCTCATCAAACAGATCAAGGAAGTCGAACGAGGACGCATCAGCCGCTATGCCGAAGAGCATCCCGAAGCGAAATACTTCGAGAACGGCAACATTTGGACGGTGCCGTGCCAGGCAGCCTTTCCGTGCGCCACTCAAAACGAGCTCGACGAAGAGTCGGCACGTACTCTGATCAAGAACGGCTGCATTGCCGTCGGCGAGGGCGCGAACATGCCGACGCAACCGGGCGGCGTCCGTGCCTTCGTCGAGAGCGGCATCGCCTTCGGTCCCGGCAAGGCGGCGAACGCGGGTGGCGTCGCGACTTCAGCGCTCGAGATGCAGCAGAACGCAAGCCGCGACGCGTGGACCTTCGAGTTCACCGAACGGCGACTCAAGGAAATCATGGAGAGCATCCACGACAACTGCTACGAGACCGCCGCTGAATACGGCTTCCCGGGCAACTACGTCGTGGGTTCCAACATCTCCGGTTTCATCCGCGTGGCGGAGGCGATGTTGGCATTTGGTGTGATTTGATTAGGCTGTGGGCTGTAGGCTGCAGGCTGTAGGTCAGAGGCGCGTACGCTCTTCTGGCTGTCGCCTGTAGCCTGTTGTCTGTAGCCTAGCCATGGGCCTTCGCAGCATCCGCCGCGCTCTTCGCCGCCAGCTGCTTGGCTTCCCGTACTTTGTTTCTGTAGAGCGCCGCGCGCACGAGCATCATCGAGGTCACTGGCGAGCTCATCACGATGAACAGCGTGATGAGCAGCTCGTGCAGCACCGGCCGGCCGGCGAGCGCAGAGGCTGTCAGCATCGACGCGATCAAGACCGAACCCGTACCGACGGTATTGCCCATCGACGGGCCGTGAACGCGCGCGAAGAAATCCGGTAGACGCAGCAGCCCGAGCGAGCCGATCAACGTCACGAGCCCTCCGAGCACGAGCAGCAAGGAGGCTGGAATGACGATCCAAGCTGAAAGCTCGGTTTCGGTCATGGCTCGATCACCTCCCCGCGCAGCAGAAACTTCGCGAGCGCTACGGTGCCGACGAATCCGAACAGCGCGATCAAGAGCGCCATGTCGAAATAGGCCGTCGAACTGGAACGGATCCCGAGCATCAACAGCGTGAGCATGCCGTTGATGTAAAGCGTGTCGAAGGCGAGCACGCGATCCTGCGCCGCCGGACCGCGAATCAGGCGAATGGCAGCAAACACCATGGCTAGCGCAAAGCAGGTTTGCGCAAACCAGATCGCGTAGATCAACACGTCGCTCACCCGAAAATCCTCATCAGCGGCCGCTCGTAACGCTGCTTGATCATCCTGATCCACTCTTGCTCATCGCGTAGATCGAGCACGTGCAACTTGAGTACGGAGCCGTCCTCCGAAAGGCCTCCCCAGGCCGTTCCCGGCGTCGAAGTAATGATGGCCGCCAGAATCGCCAAGCCGTGCGGATCGCGAAGATCGAGCGGAATATCGATGAACCCCGAAACGACGCGCCGATCCGTCACCAGCCCGAGTACGATCCGCGCAACGTTGAAGTTCGAGCGCAGGATGTCCCATAGGACGACGAACGTGAGCGGCACCGCGAGCCACAACTCACGCAGCTTCGGCTGCACCGGCCGCATTTGCGCAGCCGCAAGCATCAGCAATACGGCTATCAGCGAACCGAGCAGAATGTCACGGAGAGCGATCGTATTGTTGAGCAA